>JARFRH010000325.1 GCA_029287355.1 Maribacter sp.
AATAATGAAATTAACATTCCTGCAAATGAACCAGGCAGCTCAATAATGCCTGGCAAAGTGAACCCAACCCAATGTGAAGCCTTGACCATGGTTTGCGCTCAGGTAATGGGCAACGATGTTGCCGTAAGCGTTGGTGGTACACAAGGGCACTATGAATTAAATGTTTTCAAGCCTATGATGGCCGCGAACATTCTTCAGTCAGCGGAACTCATAGGAAATGCCTGTGTCAGTTTTGATGAAAATTGTGCTGTCGGCATTGAACCTAATAACGAAGTGATTAAGGAACTCCTGAACAACTCATTGATGCTAGTGACCGCATTGAATACTAAAATTGGGTACTATAAGGCCGCTGAGATCGCGAATACCGCTCATAAAAATGGTACTACTTTAAAAGAAGAAGCCATTAACTTGGGGTATGTTAGCGCTGAAGACTATGATGCTTGGGTAAAACCTGAGGATATGGTAGGTAGTCTGAAATAAGAAACTTCATAAATCATCGCACAAAAAAAGGGCCAATCTTTGTGGATTGACCCTTTCTTATAGATAAATGGTTTCTTTATTTCAATGCGAACTTGGAAGTTCCCAATAGTTTAAGTCTGTCATCATATACATTCACCATGTAATTTCCTTTTTGGAAGTCACCTGCTGGCTTACTGATGTAATCACAAACATCCAATGCTTTGTTCTCAAAGTAGAAGTTTGTTCCTTTGCTATACGTTACGGAGGCACCACTATCATTCGTCTTACTGTAGCTTTCTCCTAAAACATTACCTTGAGGATCAAGAATTTCTAAAAAGAATTCCCTATCACCAGCTTCGGCTATAACATTATTTGCAACAGTAAAGCAAATTTTAAACTTGTCGGTAGATTTGGCTCTTGAAGTCGAAACCAATTTACCACTATTACGTTCTTTCACAGCATCTACGTTGAATTTAGATAAGTTCAAAGCAGAACCTTTTTCAACCACATCGGCCAATTGGGTATTCTGTACAACCAAAGAATCGTTGAAAACAGTTTGTTTTTCCAATTCAGTGTATGTACTATCACGTTGCATCGCAATCAAAGTGTTAGATGTCTTCAAAGAATCAACTTGCTTTAACAATTGCTCTCTTTCCGCTGTCAAAACACGCACTTGTCTTCTGTATCTTGAAAGAGAAGAAATATCGGCCTTCATCGATTTTACTGAATCAATATACTTTGCAATATTATCTCTGGCACTAACCAATTCTTCATTAGTCGCGTTGCTTTCCAAGATCGCTTTGTCATACTCGGACTTCAAGCTGTTCAAGTCTTCAACTACTAAGTTCTTTTCTTCTGTAAGCGCAACCTCATTCTTCTTCTTGTCTTGGTAAAGGCTTACTGTGTAAATAATGACACCTAGAAGTACTACTCCAAGTAGGCCTGCCAATACCTTCAATCCGTTGTTATTCTTTGTTTCAGTCATAATGTAATGATTAATCTTGTTAGATTATAATAAGTTTTTGTTTGTATCAGTCTATATACGGTTAAGTTCTGGTCTTGGATTTTTTAAATGAAAAAAATTAAATTCGCATTTAGTCAAAACCGTTGTATAGACTAACTTTATCGATGAAATGCAAAAGTAGTAAAATGCAAATTAAGATTATTCCATTCCAACTAAAACATGCAAATGCTTTCAAAAAACTAAATTTGAATTGGCTAGACCGTTACTTTTATGTGGAGGAAAAGGATAAAGAACTGCTGGAAAAATGCAAAGAATCGATAATTGACATCGGCGGATATATCTTTTTGGCCGAAGCCGATAATAAAATTGTCGGGTGTTTTTCGTTAATTCCATTTGGTTCTAATATTTTTGAATTAGGGAAGATGGCTGTGGATCCCAATTTCCAAGGCTATAAAATCGGGCAACAACTGCTGACTTTTGCTATTGATTTTGCAAGGCAGCAAAATTGGAAAGCCATTGTATTGTATTCCAGCACTAAACTTGATACCGCCTTGCACGTTTACAGAAAATACGGTTTCAAAGAAGTTGAGCTTGAAAAGGAAGTACCTTATGCTAGAAGCGATATTAAAATGGAATTGAATTTGGTTAATACATGATTATAACAAACTCACAAAAAGAGCTATGAAAAGAACACTAATAGTACTGATAAGCATGATTCTCTTCGGATGTAAAGAGAATTCCAAGAAAACGACACCACTGGAGGTCGCGAACAACACCATCGAACAAAATGAGAATTCCATTATCAACATAATTCCTATAGAACATGCAACCACAGTATTGGAATGGAATGATATTACCATTTATATAGATCCAGTCGGAGGGGCCAGTGCATTTGAAGGGCAAAAACAACCTGACCTCATTCTAATTACCGATATTCATGGAGACCACCTGAGTATTGAGACCTTGGAAGCTCTAAATACGAAAAAGGCAAAAATCATGGTTCCGCAAGCAGTGGCGGATAAGATGCCCGAAAACTTTACACCACAATTAGATGTGCTCAACAATGGTGATACCAAAGAACGTTATGGCATTTCGGTTGAAGCCATACCTATGTACAATTTGCGAGAAGAAGCCTTGAAATTCCACGAAAAGGGCCGCGGAAATGGATATGTGCTTCAAATAGGTGACCACCGTCTCTATTTTTCCGGGGATACAGAGGACATTCCAGAAATGAGGGCTTTGGAAAATATTGACAAAGCATTTATATGTATGAACCTCCCCTATACTATGACGCCCGAGAACGCTGCTAATGCGGTGTTGGAATTCAAACCCAAACAAGTTTATCCTTATCACTATAGAGGAAACCCTGATGTCAGCGATGTTGCGAAATTCAAAGAGTTGGTCAATGCGGGCAATTCAACTATTGAAGTCATGCAACTTGACTGGTACCCTAATGAAGATTATTAGTCGTAAATGTAACTTTCCAGATAAAATTGAGTCTTAAGAATAGCAAGATTGAACAAATAAGTAATCTAAAAAAGTATGAAATTCAAATCAAAATGTTTTGTTCTTTCTCTTTTTGCAATAGTAATTGTTAGTTGCTCCGGAGAAAAAGAAGAAAAAAAGGAAGAATCGGCCCAATTCAAAGTACCTGTGGAATATTACAAATTAAATAATGGCCTAAAGGTCATTTTGTCACAGGATAAGACCTCTCCGACTGCTATCGTTGCTGTGTATTACAATATCGGTTTCCGAATAGAGCCAAAGGACCGCACAGGCTTTGCCCATCTTTTTGAACATATGATGTTTCAAGGGTCCCAAAATTTGGGTAAAATGGAATTCATAAAACTCGTTCAACAAAATGGGGGTATACTTAACGGTTCTACCCGATTTGATTTTACGAATTACTTCGAAATCGTACCCTCGCACAAATTGGAAACCATGCTTTGGGCAGAAGGTGATAGAATGCGAGGTTTGGACATTACACAAGAAAGCCTTACCAATCAACAGGGTGTTGTAAAAAATGAGGTCAAGGTTAATGTTCTAAACCAGCCCTATGGTGGCTTTCCTTGGTTGGACATGCCTCAATATGCAAACACAAATTGGTACAATGCCCATAACTTTTATGGTGATTTAGAAGATCTGGATGCCGCGAAACTCGAGGATGTGGAAAGTTTCTTTAAAACCTATTATGCCCCTAATAATGCGGCAATATCCATTGTAGGTGATTTTGAAATAGCGGAAACAAAAAAATGGATAACACAGTATTTTGGAAATATCCCATCCGTAGAACTTCCTCCACAACCGGATATTTCGGAACCGAGACAGGAAAAGGAAAAAGAATTTACAAAAAACGATTCTTTGGCAAACAAGCCCGCGATTGCGCTGGCCTATCATATGCCGGAACGAAATTCTCCTGAATATTTTGCCATGGGGCTTTTAGATCAAATTTTGGTTCAGGGTGATAACAGTTTGTTAGCACAAAAGCTGGAAAAAGAAAAAGGATACACTTCCAATGTAAATGGGGGTATCAATTATTTGGGCAATATGTTCAATTATAAAGGGCCCATGATCTGGATGTATGATCTTACCTATGATTCCGAAACCTCAAGAGAAGATGTGTTAATGGCCGTAGATGAAGTCATGGCCGATCTCAAGACCAATATCACCCAAGAAACGGTAGATCAGGCCATTATAAAACTTCGCTCTCAGTTGTACGATGACATCGGTGGGACCTTTGGCTTGGGAAGAGCTGATTTATTGTGCAGTTTCGCCCTTTTTGATGACAATCCAGAGCGGATTAATTCATTGGAAGATGAATTCAAAAAGATTACACCGGAAATTATTAAAAAAACAATTGATGGGTATTTAATCAATAGCAACCGCACAATACTTACTGTAAATCCACTTTTAGCAGATAACGAAAAAACACCGTCATAATGAAAACTATAGGTATATCTATCACAATTCTTTTCTTTTCTTTTTCATTGATCGCCCAGGAAAAAGAACAGCCCCCAAAAGGCGGTGAGCCCAAAAATTTCACATTGCCCAAAAAAGAGGTAGTTACATTTGATAATGGTCTTACATTGGTTATGGTTCCTTATGGTTCCATTCCTAAGGCAACGGTTCACTTTAGCATTAAAACGGGGAATATTGATGAAAATGAGAATCAAGTTTGGTTAAGTGATTTGCTAGCCGATTTATTGGAAGAAGGAAGTACTAACAAGACCTCAAAGCAAATTGCCGATGAAATGGCCGGCATGGGTGGAAATTTAAATATCGGTGTCGGACTTCACACTTCTTCCATTAGTAGTTCCGTTTTGTACGAGTTTGCTCCCGACGCAATTAACCTTATGGCCGATGTCCTCAAAAACCCAAAATTTCCAGCAGGGGAGTTAGATCGACTTAAGGCCGATATGAAACGTGATTTGTCCATACAATTATCAAGACCTAGGGCGCAGGCAAATCGTGATTTTTATGCCCAATTATATCCCGATCATCCTTATGGCAGGGTGTATCCTACCGATGAAATGATAGATTCATATACCGTGGAGGACATCGAACAGTTTTATTACGAACATTTTGGAGCCCTACGAACCACGGTTTACGTAGCCGGCAACTTCAATGGCGAAAGGGTGAAAGAGACCGTTCAAAAAGCCTTTGCCGATTGGCGAGCAGGTACTGCTTCCAAATACAATGTTGCAAAACCCGTTGTTTCTAACGAAGTTAAGATCATTGATCGACCAGGAGCGCCTCAATCTACCATTTATTACGGTCTTCCGGTCATAGGCCCCTCACATGAAGATTACATTGCATTAGACGTTACCAATTCGATTTTAGGTGGTTCTTTTGCCTCTAGAATCACCAGTAACATAAGAGAAGACAAAGGATATACCTATTCTCCTTTTAGTAGTTTAGACACCAAATATAAAAGCGGTGTATGGTACGAGTCCGCTGATGTCACCACAGAACACACCGGGGCATCATTGACAGAAATTCAAAAGGAAATCGAGAAACTTCAAAATGAACCACCATCTCAAGAAGAAATGGATGGTATCATTAATTATGAATCCGGCATCTATGTTCTTCAAAATTCAACGCCGAACGGAATTATTGGGGAGATGATATTTTTGGATACACATGATTTAGACGAGTCGTTTTTAACCAATAAAGTCGCTAATATGCATGCGATAACGCCTGAAAAGGTGCAAGAAATGACCAAGAAGTACATCAAACCCGAAAACATGACTTTAATCGTAGTTGGTGATCGTGAGAAAATCGAAAATCAGATACCGAAGCCCGTAAAAAAATCTTTAAAGCAGTAGTAGAAAATAAATAAAAAACTCCCGAAAACCACGGGAGTTTTTTATTACCGTATCAATTTCTTGTATTTGATGCGCTTGGGAATCAAGTCACCCCCAAGTCGTTTCTTTTTATTCTCCTCATACTCAGAGAAGGAACCTTCAAAGAAATATACTTGAGAATCTCCTTCAAAAGAAAGGATATGCGTGCAGACACGGTCTAAGAACCATCTGTCATGTGAAATAATCACCGCACAACCTGCAAAGTTTTCCAAACCTTCCTCTAAGGCGCGTAATGTATTGACATCCAAATCATTAGTGGGCTCATCCAAAAGTAAAACGTTACCTTCTTCTTTTAAGGTCATTGCCAAATGAAGTCGGTTTCGCTCTCCTCCAGAGAGCATATTCACTTTCTTGTTCTGTTCACTACCAGAGAAATTAAATCGACTTAGATATGCCCTCGAATTTACTTGTCGACCACCCATCATCACCAATTCTTGCTCATCGCTGAAGTTCTGCCAAATTGTTTTATCCGGATTAATGTTGGAATGACTTTGGTCCACATAGGCGATTTTGGCCGTATCACCTACTATGAATTCTCCTTTGTCCGGAGTTTCCTCACCCATGATCATTCTAAATATCGTGGTTTTACCAGCTCCATTCGGACCTATGACTCCGACAATACCAGCCTGGGGCAAAGTAAAATTCAAATCCTCATATAGCAGTTTATCGCCATAGGCCTTACTTACTCCTTTGGCTTCAATGACATTGGCACCCAACCTTGGCCCGTTGGGAATGTATATCTCCAATTTCTCATCAAGCTGTTTCTGATCTTGGCTCATCAATTTGTCATAGTTCTTCAAACGCGCTTTCTGCTTTGTCTGTCTTCCTTTTGCTCCTTGACGCACCCATTCCAATTCTCGTTCCAAGGTTTTTTGACGCTTTGATACCGTTTTGCTTTCTTGTGCCATACGCTTGGATTTCTGATCTAACCAGCTCGAATAGTTGCCTTTCCAGGGGATACCTTCTCCCCTGTCCAATTCCAAAATCCAGCCTGCTACATTATCCAGGAAATACCGATCATGCGTAACTGCGATGACCGTACCCTTATACTGCGCCAAATGATGTTCTAGCCAATGCACCGATTCGGCATCCAAGTGATTCGTAGGCTCATCCAATAGTAAGATTTCAGGCTCCTGTAAAAGCAATCTACACAAAGCTACTCGTCTTCTTTCCCCTCCTGACAAAACGGCTATTTTCTTATCGGAATCCGGCGTTCGCAAGGCATCCATGGCGATTTCCAATTTCGTATCCAATTCCCAGGCATTCGAGGCATCGATCTTATCTTGCAAATCGGCCTGTTTGTCCATCAGCTTTTGCATCTTATCCGCATCCTCATAGATTTCAGGAAGGCCGAACATATCATTTATTTTATTGTACTCGTCCAAAATAGCCACCGTTTCCGCTACTCCTTCTTTCACCACTTCCAGTACGGTTTTTTCCTCGTCCAATTGTGGTTCCTGTTCTAAGTAACCCACATTATACCCTGGAGAAAAAACAACATCACCTTGATAGTTTTTATCAACTCCTGCAATAATTTTGAGTAAAGTGGACTTACCAGAACCATTAAGACCTAGTATACCAATTTTAGCTCCGTAGTAAAAACTGAGGTAGATATTCTTTAGAACCGGCGTATTGGCCGTCTTGAAGGTTTTGGTCACTCCCGACATCGAGAAAATGACCTTCTTATCGTCGGACATTTAAATGTAATTTTAATTTGAAAATTGTGTTTGAATTCGAGTAGTATTAGACTCTTCCCTTTAAAGCATTAAAAACCCAAGCTATGGCGAAAAAACCAATACCAACGGCAGCAAATCCCCATCCGGCTACATCATCGTACCTGAAGGCTCCAAGTGCAATCAATGAAAGCCCTACAATTATCATGATAAAAGTGGCCCATGCCAAGACGGTATTTTTATTCATTCCCATAGTTTTGTTGCGTTTGGTGCTAACTCCAAATATCGTAAAAAATCAAGGAACATTCCCTTTTGAAAATGACTTTATTGCTCGAAAGGAAAAGTTATTCCTGTTTCTTGTCTAACTGCATCAAGAAGAGAAACCAAATCTAGGCTATTTTGAAAACTCCAAAGCTCGCTTTGCTTTTTTCCGGCCCTTAGACATGTATGAACCTCTTCAATCTCATAACTATACCCTTTACCTACCGTAGGCAAATCGAAATGTTTTAACTCATTGTCTTTTTCGATAGAATAACCTTGGGTTTCATGCCATTTTGGTTGTAAAAAAAGTGTTCCAGACTGGCCGGATATTTCTGCTTTCATCTCGCTTTTTGAAGTTAGACCACTATAAAGTAAAGCCTGTGCATCTTGATACTCAAATAACATCGAGGTTTGTATTTCGACTCCTGTCTTATAAAATCTTGAACTGGCTTTTATATTTTTTGGCATACCGCAAAGTAAGTACGAAAGGAAAATCGGATAGATTCCGATATCTAAAATCGAACCGCCGGCTAATTCTGGATTCAATACCCTTCCTTTCTCATCCCTGTCTAAAGCATAAAAACCGAAATCTGCATAGAGGTACTCCAGTTTACCGATAGCGCCTTCCTCAATAAGCTGTTTTACCTTACGAATCGACGGATTGAACCTACTCCACAAAGCCTCCATTAAAAAAACATTGTTCTCTTTCGCAGAAGCGATCATGCGCACTACCTCTTTTTTATTGATACCCATTGGTTTTTCACAAAGTACTGCCTTCTGGTGCTTTAAAGCATCGATCGTCAATTCACAGTGAGCAGTATGGGGTGTCGCGATATAAAGAACATCCACGGTATCTGCCTCAAACAATTCTTGGTATGAACCATAAACATGTTCTGCCCCATATTCATTAGCAAAAACCTTTGCCCTGCTAAGGCTTCTAGAAGCCACAGCAGTTAAACGCCCTCCTTCAACTAAACTTAAATCCTTGGCAAAACTATGTGCGATGTGTCCAGGACCCACAATGCCCCATCTGATTTCATCTTTCATGACTGTATTCTTGAGTTTGTCCAAATGTAATCAAATTCTCTTCTGAGACTGTTTTGAAATGTGTGATTCCAATATTTAGAGGTCATTTTTCCTGCCTACCGGCAGGCAGGGATGCCCAACGAAACAAAATTTTCTAGTATAGCTATAGGTACGGTCTAAAATTTCAACAAAGTGGAGTGCAAAAAGGGGCGTAAAAAATAATTGACATATTTCAAAACAGTCTCTTATCTTTATTCCCAAGAAAACTACCTGAATGGACATCAAATTCAACAAGAACGAAGACCACAATAAAATGCTCGTTTCCGAGCTAAAAAAAAGGCTTGTCAAAATCAAACTTGGGGGCGGTCAAGCCCGCATAGACAAACAACATGCACAAGGTAAAATGACGGCAAGGGAGCGTGTTGCCTATTTATTGGATTCGGATGAAAAAAGTATAGAAATTGGGGCATTTGTTGGTGATGGCATGTATGAGGAGCACGGGGGTTGTCCGTCTGGCGGGGTTGTTGTGAAAATCGGACATATTAAAGGCAAACAGTGTATCGTTGTTGCCAATGACGCTACCGTCAAGGCAGGGGCTTGGTTTCCTATTACTGGAAAGAAAAATTTAAGAGCTCAAGAAATCGCCATGGAAAACAAACTGCCGATTATCTATTTGGTGGATAGTGCGGGCGTTTATTTACCCATGCAGGATGAGATCTTTCCCGATAAAGAAAACTTTGGTCGTATTTTTCGAAACAATGCCATCATGAGCAGTATGGGCATCACTCAAATTTCAGCCGTGATGGGAAGTTGCGTGGCAGGAGGGGCCTATTTGCCCATAATGAGTGACGAAGCATTGATCGTCAATAAGACCGGTAGTATTTTTTTGGCGGGAAGTTACCTTGTGAAAGCAGCCATCGGAGAGAACATCGACAATGAAACTTTAGGTGGAGCAACCACTCATTGCGAAATCAGTGGTGTGACCGACTATAAAGCCAAAGATGATAAGGATGCATTGGATACGATCAAAAATATCATTGATAAAATCGGTGATTTTGATAGAGCTGGCTATAGCCGAACTAAAACAGTCAAACCAAAATTGGATTCAGCAGCGCTTTATGGCATTCTTCCCCATCAAAGAACCGATCAGTACGATATGCGTGAAATCATTTCGCGAATGGTCGACAATTCAGATTTTGAAGAATACAAAAAAGAGTACGGACAAACCATTTTGACCGGCTATGCCAGAATCGACGGTTGGGCTGTGGGTATTGTCGCCAATCAACGTAAGGTGGTCAAAACAGCCAAAGGGGAAATGCAATTCGGTGGCGTGATTTATTCGGATTCTGCCGATAAAGCGACCCGATTTATTGCCAATTGTAACCAGAAAAAAATTCCTTTGGTTTTTTTACAGGATGTTACCGGCTTTATGGTGGGCAGTAAGAGTGAACATGGTGGAATCATTAAAGACGGTGCCAAAATGGTAAATGCCGTAAGTAACTCAGTGGTGCCTAAATTTACCGTTATCATAGGAAACAGTTACGGAGCGGGCAATTATGCCATGTGCGGCAAGGCCTATGACCCAAGATTGATTGTCGCTTGGCCCAGTGCCAATTTAGCGGTGATGAGTGGCAATTCAGCCGCAAAAGTATTGCTGCAAATCGAAAAAGCATCTTTAAAAAAGAAAGGGGAAGCCATTACACCGGAAAAGGAAAAGGAACTTTTCGACAAAATCAAGAATCGATACGACAATCAAGTATCGCCTTACTACGCCGCCGCCCGATTATGGACGGATGCGATCATAGAACCGGCCGATACCCGAAAATGGATTTCAATGGGCATTGAGGCTGCGAATCATGCACCGATTGAGAAGGCATTTAATTTGGGGGTTTTACAAGTATAATAAAGGGCTACTCTAGCTGACTTTACTATGTATTGCTTTTCGTCTGAAGCTTTATTGCACGATTTTCGACATCTCGCACTAATTCGTTGAAATTCGACCGGCGTTCACCAAATCAAATAACCTTTGATTCACGTTTTTTAAAGACAAGCGATAGACGTTCACCTCTTTGCGCTGTGAATTCAGACCGTAATTGTAAAAGGTCGTGACCTTAAGATATGTGGGTTCCAACTTTTTATTGCCCTTGTAGTCAATATTCACCTGCCATTTACCGGCTAAGGAACCATCAACTAAAAATTCTTCGGAGGAATAGCCTTTCAACTTCTCATCCATAATACGGCTCGCATTGGACTGCATCGTATGTTTCCATGTGTAATAGTGTTTTTCGGGATTGACAAATTGCAGCTCGAACTCGGCCTCGCTATCATTCCATTCGAATAGTAATCTAGTTCCGTTAAAATCTGTGTATTTGGATAATCGTTTTACAGGTTCTCTTCCTTCGACCACCTTATCGCCTTCCAAAGCCAAAAGATTTTCGGATTCTCTGTCGATGATAACTCCTAACCCCAAACTATCAGATTGTAAAAAGCCTTCGTCGACTAAGTAGTTGTAGCGCGCATACATGGCCGCAGCCTTTTTGTAATTTGCAATATCGCGATAACTTTCGGCCAAATCGCGGTATGATTGGGCATAATTGGGGCGTAAGATGAATACCTGCTCGTACAAATCCGTTGCTTTTTTAATATCATTATTTGCCTCAGAATAGTAGGCTAGAGTCTTCAAATACACTGCATTTCTCTCTACCAGCGGCAAGTTTTTGTTCAAAATATCCGTCGCGAATCTTTCCTCTCCTTTTTCCATGAAATAGGCATACGAATCAATGAAAAAGTGGGGGGAGTTATAATACTTTTTTAGATTGTCTTCAAATACCGATTTTGCAATATCCGTATTGGAACTCGCTTCATAGTCCAACATATAAGTTGGTAAGTTTTTAGAAACTTCGGTCGATGTGAGCGCATCATCTTTAAAGATGTTGTTTCGTAATCGGGCACGATCCAATAATTTCCCTGACAGTGTGCCTACATTGCCATTAAGAGTATTAATCACAACTACACCACCTGCACCTATGGAACCGTATGCGGTTGTTGTAGCCATATTTCCTAACAGCGCGACTCTTTCGATATTGCTCAAGTCTATCCATATGGGCATATCTTCAAATATTTGCCCATCAACGTCATAGATCAAACCCCTAGCATAACTTAACGAGCCCGTTGCCCTCCTTAAATAAAGTACGCCACCACGTTGACAATCGCCATCACCACCAATACTGGCGAATCTATTTCTAAGTAGATTAAAGATGCAGATATTAGCACCAAGTATCTCTTCTCTTTCTATCAAACGAATCTGCCCCGCAGCCCTATCGGCATCCAAATAACCGAAAGCAGTTCTGATAATCTTCTTATTGATCGTATAGTCCTCCTCCAGTTCACGTTGACTGCGCCGCTTACTAGCTTGGACTACCACCTCATCCAGTTCATTAATATCAGGAGACATGGTTATATTCAAGATTCTGGTGACGTCCTCAACAACGATTTTCATATCCCTTAAACTCGGATATGAAAAAGTAATCATATCGCCTTGACCGGCTTGTACTTGATAAAAACCATCAACATTTGACTTGAACATTTCATCTGAACCTGAAACCTTGACCGCAGCATTTACCACAGGACTGCCGAGATACGTAATTTTACCCCTAATAGTATTGAGATTTTCTTGTGCGTAGGATAGGGTAAAAATGATAAGGGCAGCTATAGTGAAGAGATTTCTTTGCATGGCTTGGTCTTTAATATTAGCGAATAGGTAACAACCCTCAAAAACCTTGCCGTTCCGGTAATATTTTTTGAGACAATCTTGAACCGGAAAAATAAAAATTGTGAATATCAAGGATATGAAAGCTGACCTTCAAATAATTGATTTATTCATTAAAAGCCAGTCTTGCCCCCACCGAAATAGCGAACAATTCGTAGGGCGTATTTTTAAGATTTAGTTTGAACACTTTGATTTCTTTGCGTTGTGCATAGGTTCCGTAATTATAATAGACCGTTGCCTTTAAGTAGGTCGGTGTCAGACTTTTGTTGCCTAAATAATTCACATTTACCTTCCATGAACCTGGAAGCGAACCATCGATCAAATATTCTACGGAACTATACCCGTAATCTTTTTCCCTTGCGATTATTTCATCATTATCGGCCAAGGTGTGTTTCAACATAAAATATTGATTTTCCGGGTTTACAAATTGTAATTCAAATTCAGCTTCACTATCATTCCACTCAAAAACCAATCGCGTGCCTTGAAAATCCTCTTCAGCTATGTATAAATCATCTGATTTGGTCCCTTTTACAATGTTGTTTTTATCCAAGAGCAAGAAATTATTGTACTCGCGTTCGAAGAGGTTGGCAAAACCTATGGAATCATTTTTTAATATTCCCTCCTCCATCAAATAATTATAACGCGTATAGATAGATGCCGCTTGTTGTGGCTTTCTTATATCTCTGTAACTATTGGCCATATCGAGGTATGATTGCAAATATGCAGGCCGTAGTCGCAATACCTCTTTGTAATAGGAATTGGCCTTCTCGTAGTCTCCCAGAGTTTCGGATTGGTATGCCAAAGCTTTGAGCAAAACGGGATTGTTTTCAAATAAGCTGATCTTATCGCTGATAATTTCATGCGAATAATTGGAATCTCCCCATCGTTCCTTAAAATACTTCTGCATGTCCAAAACGAAATAAGGGTGTCCGCTATAGGTCTTGGTGTAGGCATCATAAACTTTTTTAGCCTCTTCCAAGGATTGACTCGCATGGATTTCCGCTAAGTAATTAGGCCAATTCTTTTTCAAGCCTTCTTGGGAAATCATGCTTTTTGAAGCAAAGTTATTTCGAAGTCTAGCTTGATCATATATTTTATTTGACTTTGGGCTTCCGCTAATGGTATTGATAACGATTACCCCACCAGCACCGGCATTACCATACTGCGTCGTTGCAGCAAAATTGTTCAGAATAGCCAAGCGTTTGATATTTTTTATATCCAGCCATATTGGCGCATCATTCAGAATTTGACCGTCTAAATCAAAAATGGCAGACCTTGGGTTTAATAATGAAGAAGTTCCCCTAACAAAAACCTTACCCTGATTAAGGTTCGAGCTAACTCCTGTACCAGCTATTGCGAGTAATCCGACAACGCCGGGGTCATTATCAACAGTTCGACCGGTCAAGTTACTCCCACCCCCAGCTAAATTTGAAAAGGTAGGTCCAAAAGCCCCACTGCATTCTCCCTGTACCCGAATACCGCTAAATCTATTCCGCAGCAAATCTAGAATACAAAAGTAAACAGGTTCGATTTCTTCACTACTCAAAAAACGGATGTTTCCAGGCGCAGTATCGGCATTTAAATAACCAAAGGCCGTTCGAATTATATTGGAATTTGTTAAATATTCCAATTCCAATACTTGTTGTGATTTTCGATTACTGCCCAGAAC
>JARFRH010000009.1 GCA_029287355.1 Maribacter sp.
CGAAAAATTCAGAGTCCCAAATCCAAACAATGCTCGAAAGTTGTTTAACTTTGTCTAACTTTTCCTTCGGGGTTAGTGTTAGAAGACCTCAAAAGCTTATAAACTTTGCTACACAGATCTTTAAAGTTACTTGATGAATAGGCTACCACACACAACTGCTATTTTAGCTATGACGGCTGATGGTAAAATTGCTGACTATCAGCGTTCTGCCGCTCGTTTTGGTTCGGTCAACGATAAAATAGAATCCATCTTCATCTTTCACCGCAATATCACCGGAATGCAACCAACCGTTTTTAATGGTCTTTGCCGTTGCATCAGGATTCTTATAATATCCTCTCATCACATTATGGCCTTTATATAAGAGTTCTCCTTTTTCACCAACTGGAACGGTTTCTCCTTCCTCATTTACCAACTTCACTTGTATCCCCCAAGCCGGAGTACCTACGGAGCCTATTTTTCTTCCAATGTCTAATTGATTGAATGTCACTACCGGAGAACCTTCAGACATGCCATAACCTTCTAGAACGGTGATATCAAAGCGCTCTTCGAACTTTTCAAGAACCGGAACGGGTAAGGAAGCGCCCCCTGACAAGCAACTTTTTAAATTCGATTTTATGTTTGAGATATCAAACTCGTTAGTATCTAGATAATTGTTGAGTCCCCAGTACATCGTCGGCACTCCTGCGAATACCGTTACCCTATGCTTATCGAGTAATTTCAACACTGTTTCCGCATCAAAACGCGGCAATAATATGGCGGTAGCGCCCCTGTACAAGGCCGTATTCATCATCACGACCATGGCAAAAATATGGAACAGCGGTAATACAATTAAGTGGATATCCTCAGATTTACAATTGAATAAATCAGCGCACAAAACAGTATTTGCAAACAGATTGGAATGTGTCAATTCGGCGCCTTTTGGCCTTCCGGTAGTACCGGAAGTATAGACGATAACGGCAGTATCGGAAGATTTGGTCTCAACGGTATCAAAACTGTGAGGTTGATCTTGCATAAGGCTTCCCAAAGTTTGTACGCCATCTATTGGTGCAGGCATATCTCCCTTGGGCATTATCATTATAAAATGCTCACAAGCATCGGTTTTTTGGAAACCTTCATGACCCATTTGCGCCATAGGTAAATCTTCCGTTCCCACAAAACAGAAATAAGCCTTTGCATCACTGTTTTCCAAATGATAGTGGATTTCATCCGCCTTCAATAATACACTTAAGGGAACTACGGTGGCTCCGGCCTTTAAAATTCCGTTATAAATAATAGGAAAGTACGGAAGGTTGAAACAACTAATAGCTACTTTATCCCCAGCCTGAATTCCTAATTCCACCAATCCATTTGCAACTTGATTCGCGGCACCATTGATTTGGGCGAAACTGAGATTCGTATCCATAAAGGTATAGGCAGTTTTGTTCGCATACTTTTGGGCACTATTTTCTAATAAAGTGGCTAGGTTTAACATCTATTGTGTTTTAAGTTCCGTTTTCTTAAGTGAATAACAATTTATCGATTCGACAACTCTTGACCAAATCATTTGGCCAGTTAATTACTTTGACGCATCAATCCTTCTTGGGCTACTGAAGCAACTAAAACACCCTTTCTATCGAACACACTCCCCCTAGCAAATCCTCTAGAGTTCGATGCACTTGGGCTATCCATGCTATACAACAACCAATTTTGAATATCAAAATCGCGATGAAACCAAATGGCATGGTCTAAACTGGCATAAAAAGTTTTACCCTTGTTGAGTTGCTCACGATGGGGTAAGGTTGCAGTGGTAAGCAAATTGTAATCCGAAGCATATGCCAAAAGTTGGTGTTGCATTCTCAAATCAATCGAAGCTTTTTCAGAGGTACGAAGCCATGTATTGTAAAAAGGCGAGCCGTTTTTTGCTAATTGGGCCGTAAATTTTTCAACAGGTTTGAAATTGAAGACCTTGGGTTGGATTGCCTTCAGTCTATGATAAGCGGTCGGGAATTCTTCTTTTATTTCTTCTAGTTGTTCAAGGCTAGTGGTAAGCTTTTCCGGAGGAATCAAATTTGGCATCGGTATTTGATGATCAACACCCGCAGCCTTTACCTGAAATGATGCTGCCATATTGAAAATAGCTTTCCCATTTTGTTTCGCTACTACCCTTCTGGTCGTAAAGCTTCCCCCGTTTCGAATCGTATCAACTTCATACCGGATAGGATATTGCAAATCTCCCCCTAAAATAAAATAACCGTGCAAGGAGTGCACAATCCGTTCTTTTGGAACGGTCTGGTAGGCCGCATGTAAGGCCTGCCCCAATACTTGACCTCCAAAAACCCTTCCCCAAGGCGCTTGATAATTTTCTCCTTCAAAAATGGTATCGTCTATTTTTTTAAGGGTCAGCAACCCGATCAAATCCTTAATTGTCTGCATTTATCTCTGTTTAGTTCGTTACCGATTTAAGTATAAAAGTACAGCTTAACGCAATGATCTCGACCTCATTTTTTTTATAAACAATAGTCAAGAAAAGTGCACTGTCAAAACTAGAGCGGAACAAAAATCACCATCAATGACTGAATAATAAAATAGAGCATGAAAGGCACTACCAAATAACCCATGACATCTCTAGCCTGAATTTTTATTCCGGCGCCCATTACGGGTAACACCAACAATAAATAAAAAGGTTGAAGTAAATTAGTCAAACTCTCCCCATAAGCTATTGACAACGAAGCTCTAGCGGTTATTGCGGTCATTTCTTCTGGAGACGCTCTTACTGCAATATTTTGGACCGCCTCGATAACACTTGGGCCAATCACAGCCTACTCTCCCCCACCTGAAGGGATGGCAAAATTGACAATTCCGCCCAACAAATATGCGAAAAACGGATAGGTATCTATGGTCGCTACCGAAGCAATCAATCCCGCTAGCTGTTCTCCCAGACCCGTAAAAGTCATAATGCCCATTATACCAGCATAAAATGGGAATTGGAAAAGGATTCCAGAAACATTCACACTCGCTCGTTTCATTGAAATACTATATCGAATAGGGGTTTTATGCAAGACTAGACCAAGTACCAAGAAAATGAATATCATAATATTCAGATTCAAACTAAAGCCCTTGGTACTAAAATGATAAATGATATAGGCAAAACCAAGAATAGCGACCACCAACTGAAGTATAAAACTATTGTTCAACTGATCGGAAAGTACTTTTTGAGGTAATTTTAAATCGTCGGCTTCTTGGGCGATGGTCTGTTCTTTCCCCTTGTTTTTGGATGAGAGCATATCGTCAATCTCTTTTACTTTTCCATTTTTCGGAATCAATAAGAGCATCAATAAAGGCGTAACAACTACATACAGGATAATCATAGCGATATTCAAGTATGACCCCAAAGTATAGGATGTCGGGATAGTGCCTGTCAAAATTCCAGCTTCGATCATATAATTGTTCTCCGTATTCAATAAAAGAGGAATAGAACTTGAAAGACCTGTTACCCAGCTGTTATTGGAAAAATAAACACAAGCAATAAGAAATGGATAATTGACCCCTTTTACCCGCAAGGCCAATTCTCGTGCGAAAACCGCTGCGATTACAATCCACCCGTAACTCACCATTGACAACAAATTACCAATGACTATTGAGAAAAAATAGACCTGTGTTGGTGTTTTTATAAAGTTGGTAAGACGATCAATACCTTTGTTCACTAAAGGAGAAAGGGCAATACTATAGCCCGTAATAATCAGTAGAACCATCTGCATACCAAACTCTAGCAATGTCCAAAAACCGTCATACCATGACTGCAATATTTTAATTGCGGAAACATCTACCCAAAAAAACGCAAGAATTGCTGTAATGAGTGTTAAAATCAATGCAAATACATATGCATCCGGCATATTTCTTTGAAATATATCGGTAAATTTTTCGCCTATTTTGGTGAGCATATGGTAGCTGGTTTGATCTAAAAGGGTAAAGTACTTCTATCGATCAAAAAACACAAATTATTCAAATCAAAAAAAGTACCTAACACTTCCGCTGCGCTTTTGGAATCTCAAATGTAATGCTATGCAAAGACTAAAGGTGGGTAGCTATTGATGGACTTTAGTGTTCTTTCGAAATCTGCCGACTTTCATGACAAAGCCGAGATGCTTGAGTTTGCAAAAAAAGAATTAACCAAAGGTCTTGGAAAATGCTTGGCGATTTGAATAGGCCAATATTTATCTCATAAAATGTTTTAGCATACACCTGCAAAAATGTTTTTAGGGTTTTATTTGGCGGTCCAGCCCCCATCCACGGTAAGCATAGAACCTACCATATAACTTCCTGCGTCACTTGCTAAAAACATGGCCGCACCCTGTATTTCTTTTAATTCACCCCAACGTGCCAATGCCGTGGCTCCCACAATAAATTTTTTCGCTTCTTCGGTACCTGCTATGGGAATGTTCATTTCGGTTAAAAAAGGTCCGGGACATATGGCATTTACGGTAATATTAAATGGTGCCAGCTCAAGGCCTAATGCTCTAGTCATTTGCACGACTGCACCCTTACTTGTAGCATAAGGCGTTCTATTGGCAAGGCCTACCAAACCCAAAGTACTGGCCATATTTATAATACGGCCCCATTCATTTTTTTTCATTTGAGGCACTACGGCTTTTGAAGCCAGCCAAATTCCATCGACGTTCACTTTCATCACCTGATGGAATTCGTCATGTGAAAGTTCGTCGATTGCGCCCCGGATATTGATACCTGCACTATTGATCAAGATATCAACACTACCAAAATCATTTTGAGCTGAAGCCACCGCTTGATTTATTTGTGATTCCTCGGTAACATCCGCCTTGTAAGCCTTGGCTTCAATGCCATATGTTTTTGTCAAGGATTCGGCCGCGGCATGCCCTTCTTCTAAATTTCGATTGACCAAAGCTATATTGGCCCCAGCGGATGCTAAACCCGCCGCCATGGCCAAACCTAGGCCTTTTGAACCGCCAGTAATCAATGCATTTTTGCCTTTTAAATCAAACAGTTGTATTCCAGGTAATTTGGTATCGATCATATTTCTCGTTTATATTTTTCTTTAATTAAAGCCGTAATTCTTTTTGGCAAATAGTACTGAGGTCTCATTATTCTCTATTTCTAAAGCCAATTGTTCATCCGTAGACATATCGGAAATCCGGGGTAAGGCATATTTTGATTTATGTTCTTTTATTTTTCGCAGAAAAATGGCGAGTTCCCTTGCATCAATTTTGTCAAAAGTTGCCCAATATTTTTCCGTTAAGCAAGGAATTTTCAAAGGGTCTCTAGTAATCATTTCCAAATTGAATCGTATATCGGGATTATACTTGCGAAGTACCGAAATCATTCCTTGAATATCCAAAAACCCGTCCCCAAGATTTACTTCTGACATCAGAAAACCTTCTTCATACTCTTCGACGGCCATGTCCTTTAAATGGACGGTAAATGCATAAGGCGCAAGAGCTTTTACTACTTCCATCGGATCTTCCAAGAGGGAGAGATTATTACCGGTATCGAGGGTAACGCCTATCCACTCGCTGTCCATATTTTTCAAAATTTCAAGGAACTCATCCGTTCGCCAGTCTTTATGATTTTCAACGGCAAGTCGCATTTTATGTTTGCGCATGATAGGCTCGGCCAGTTGAAGTGATTTTTCTGAAGCACTTCTAAAATTTTGAAAAGCTTCTTTACTGTCGAAATTCTCGTAGCGTCTGCCCGAAAGGCAAACCGTACGGATAATGTCAACTTCCATGGCCTTTGTTTCCTGAACTTGTTGGTCAAATCGGGCCACATCAACTTCATCTTTTGGCAACTTGATTTGTCCTTCCATAAAGAAATTAAGCTCTTTTCGACGCTTCAAGATTTTCTTGGCTAATTTCGAATCCAATCCATACATGGTCAATTGAGCACCTCTAAAGCCGAGCGTATTAAAGTGTTCTATCATCTCCAAAGCATTGGCATATGCTGGATACTTAGAACTTTTCATCTTACGATACCGACGTAGCATAAAAGAAGCCTCTGCAGCTCCAAATCTGGTTTCTTTAAAAGGCGAAGGAAAGGCAGAAAACAAGGGTAGTCCCATGACCAAGGCCCCACCGGCGGAATTTTTGATAAAAGTTCTTCGTTTCATAATAATAACTTCAGCGTCACAAAAACACCTTCCTAAAGTAGTGATTTTTGTAATGCATTAAAACGTATCGGGTTGGATTTAGTAGTTCTTTTTCCAAAAAAAAAATCGGTGAACATTATAAAGCAAAGATTTTAAAAATCATTTAACTCCATTTAATTACCATGCATTTTGCTAACTATCAGAAAGATGTTTACTTTAATAGACTCATTTGACCCGCTATTTTAATGGAAGAAAAGAATAAAAAGAAACTACGCAGTGCAGGTTGGTTTAGTCCTGTCGATCCAAAATCAGCCTTCATACACCGATCTTGGTTGCGCAATCAAGGGTATCCCGATGACTATTTTAGAAGCAGACCCGTTATCGGCATTTGTAATACCTGGTCCGATCTTACGCCATGTAATGGTCACCTCCGTGAATTTGCCGAGTTTGTAAAACGTGGGGTTTTAGAAGCAGGCGGCGTGCCCTTCGAATTTCCGGTAACAAGCTTGGGTGAAATTTTGATGCGTCCTACGGCGATGCTTTTTAGAAACCTGGCTGCAATGGATACGGAGGAAACCATTCGCGCCAATCCCTTAGATGGTGTTGTGTTACTTACAGGGTGTGATAAAACCACTCCCTCAACCGTCATGGGTGCTTGCAGTGTGGATTTACCTACCATCGTAGTTCCTGGCGGCCCAATGCTTAATGGAAAATATAAAGGCGAGCGAATAGGCTCGGGTACCTTTGTTTGGCAATTGAAAGACAAGATCAAAAATGAAGGCTTTACGGAAGAAGACCAGATAGAAGCCGAGATTTGTTCGGCACGAAGTTCAGGGCATTGCATGACTATGGGAACGGCTTCCACTATGGCCTGTATGGTAGAATCTTTGGGGCTAACCTTACCAGGAGCGGCGGCCATTCCTGCTGTGGATTCTAGAAAAAAGGCCATGGCACAATTGTCGGGAAGGCGCATTGTAGCTATGGTTCGAGAAGATTTGAAGCTGTCAAAAATTTTGACACGAGAGGCGTTCGAAAATGCGATAAAAATAAATGCGGCCATAGGAGGCTCTACCAATTTCCTCATTCACCTCACGGCCATCGCAGGAAGAATTGGTGTAAAACTTGATTTAAAGGATTTCGATGATTTAGGAAGCAAAATTCCTTTGCTAGTGAATCTCATGCCGTCCGGTACATTTTTGATGGAAGACTTTTTCGATGCTGGTGGGCTACCAGTGGTTATCAAAGAAATGCAAAAACATTTGCATAACGACGCCATTACCGTAAACGGAAAGCCGATAGGTGAAAACAACAAAAAGGCCGAATGTTATAATCAAGAAGTTATTTCCTCAATTGACAAACCCTTTATAGAAGAAGCGGGTATTGCGGTATTATATGGCAACCTTTGTGAAAACGGAGCGGTCATCAAGCCTTCAGCCGCTACCTCTGAGTTGATGTCGCATCGTGGAAAAGCGGTTGTTTTTGAGACTATCGAAGAATTTTTGGCCACCGTGGATGACCCTGAACTTGACATCGATGAAAATAGTGTGATGGTGTTAAAAGGAGTTGGTCCGGTCGGTTATCCGGGAATGCCAGAAGTAGGTAATATGGAAATTCCTGAAAAGCTACTAAAAAAGGGAGTTAAAGATATGGTTCGCATTTCCGATGGAAGAATGAGTGGGACCGCTTTTGGAACTGTCGTACTTCATGTATCACCCGAATCCTCCGTCGGCGGTGTTTTAGGCCTTGTTGAAACAGGAGATTATATCGTATTGGATGTTCCCAACAGAAAACTCCATTTAGAAGTCGACGATGCCGAACTAGAAAGGCGAAAATCTGAATGGATGGCACCAAAACCGGCTGTCGATAGGGGCTATACCAGTTTATATACCAAAACCGTGCAACAAGCCCATCTTGGCGCAGATCTTGATTTTCTTGTGGGTAAATCAAGTGCGGAAGTTACCCGCGATGCACACTAAACCAACCAAATTATGATAGCCATACTTCTATTAGTACTCAGTGTTTTATTAATCATTTTATTGACCGTAAAATGGAAAGTTCACCCTTTTCTAGCCCTTTTGGCGGCAGCGCTCTTCTTCGCCCTCTTTTCTGGAATGACATTGGATACCATTGTCAAGCTCGTGAATGATGGTTTTGGAATTACTTTGGGAAAAATAGGAATCGTTATCGTTCTAGGTGTCATTATCGGTGCATTTCTTGAACATTCGGGTGGTGCATATAAATTGGCTGAAGTAGTACTTCGTATTATTGGTAAGAAAAGAGTACACGAAGCTATGGGCATCGTGGGCTTTATCGTATCTATTCCTGTATTTGCCGATAGTGGGTTCATTATTCTAAATCCATTGAATAAAAGTTTGACCAAAAAAGCTGGACTCTCTGTCGTTGGCACAGCCACGGCCTTGATTTTAGGATTAATGATTACCCATGTTTTGGTGCCCCCTACTCCAGGGCCGATAGCGGCCGCCGGTATTATCGGTGCTGATGTAGGCTTGGTCATGTTGGTCGGGCTTATTATTGGGATTCTTTCTTTAGTGGTAGCGGTTATCTACTGTAAAAAAATGGGGGGCAAACATTTTATCGACCCCAATCCGGAAGTGACAGATGAAGAGATTGAGGAAAAAATGAAGCAAGCGCCAAGTGCTTTTAAATCTTTCCTGCCTATTTTAATCCCTATTTTACTCATTGTAGGAAAGTCAATTATGGAATTCAATTTAGTTGAAGGTCATGAACCAACAGCTATTGTGAAATTCATTTCTTTCATTGGTTCTCCTATTATTGCGTTGATTATAGGGATGCTATTCGCTTTTTTACTTCCTAAAAAATGGGACAACGAAATGTTGGCAACCACGGGTTGGGTAGGCAAAGCCCTTGCAGATGCTTCAAATATCATTTTGATTACCGGTGCGGGAGGCATTTTTGGTACTATTCTTCAGAATAGCGGTATAGCGGATGTTTTGGCAGAATCGCTTTCAGGGGCGAATCTTGGTATTTGGCTTCCGTTCTTGCTTTGTGCAGCGATAAAAACCGCTCAGGGATCCTCAACGGTTGCACTGATCACTACAGCTTCTATTGTTGCACCGTTATTGCTCACAATGGGCTTTTCTACAGAAATTGACAAGGCTTTGGTAGTGGCAGCGATTGGCGCGGGTGCTATGGTGGTGTCACATGCAAACGATAGTGGCTTTTGGATATTGACACAATTTTCGGGCATCGATGTGAAAACCGGTTATCGCGTTTATACTTTAGGAACTTTTGTAGTGGGTACATTTGCTGCGCTCTGCGTATTCATAGCGACCTTTATCTTCTAAACCTATGACTTTTAAATGTGAAAGAATAATGAAGATTACAGCAATGCCTCTCTTGCTTTTTTGTTCGCTTTTTCTTTCCCATTGTAAAAAACCTATTTCCCCTCCACTAACACCTGATCAAGCATTAGAGACTTTTCAACTTGCAGATGAAAATTTAAAAATGGAATTGGTAGCCTCCGAACCCATGGTGCAAGACCCGGTGGCAATCGCATTTGATGAAGGAGGAAGACTTTGGGTAGCGGAGATGTTAGGTTTCATGCAAGATATTGACGGTACGGGAGAAGAAGATAGAATTGGTAGAATCTCAGTGCTATTCGATGATGATGGTGACGGCACAATGGATCGAAGGCAGACTTTTCTGGATAGTCTTATCCTTCCTAGAGCCTTGGCCATAGTCAAGGGAGGAGCTTTGGTTGCGGAAAATATGCCACTTTGGTACGTGTCGGATACCGATGGAGATTTTATAGCGGATAACAAAATATTAATTGATTCCCTATACGGTGGTTTGGGTGTACCGGAACATTCCGCCAATGGGCTATTTCTGGGAATGGACAATTGGTTCTATAATGCCAAATCAAAATACCGCTATAAAAAAATAGGAAATGAATGGGTCAAAAATGAGACCGAATTTAGGGGGCAATGGGGTATATGTCATGACGACGCCGGTCGTTTGTTCTATAACTACAACTGGTCACAGTTACATGCAGATTTAGTGCCTCCCAATGCATTAATGGCCAACAAAAATCATACCTCGACATCGGGTATCGATCATGGCCTTACGCTAGACCGGCGCATCTTTCCCATACGAACCAATACCGCTGTTAACAGGGGGTATGTTCCAGGTACCTTAGACGAAAACAAGCGGTTATTGGAATTTGCATCCGCCTGCGGCCCATTGATCTTTCGAGGTACCTCGATGCCCGAGGGGTATAGGGGTGACGCTTTTGTCTGTGAGCCTACCTCTAACCTCATCAAACAGAACAAAATTTTCGAAGAGGGATTCATGATGCGAGCGGAAGGAGCTTATAAAGATCGAGAATTTTTAGCCTCTACCGATGAACGATTCCGACCGATTTCTCTGGCGTCAGGGCCAGATGGCGCTATTTACGTTGTCGATATGTATAAAGGTGTTATACAGCACGCTCCGTATATGACCGAATACCTTCGGGAAGAAACTTTAAAGCGCGGACTGGACAAGCCTATCAATATGGGCCGTATTTGGAGGATTACCTCAAAGACCGAACAAGAAAACACAACTGTCGATCTTGCCGATTTGGACCCTTCTGAATTGATAAAGCAATTGGAAAGCAAAAATGGTTGGACACGAGATACAGCACAGCGTCTTTTGGTCGAAAGAGAAGACCTTTCTATTGTGCCGGAACTGAAGCAATTGATTGCAAATGGAAATGCTCTTGGGCAACTTCATTCATTATGGACTTTAGAGGGGTTGGGGTATAAAGATCCCGATATTTACCTTTCCGCCCTTAGCGCAACAGATTCAAAAGTAGCCCAGGCAGCATTGCGGCTAGCTGTTGCTGTCACTAATGAACATCCAGAAGTTATTGCTGATATTGAGAATTATATCCAAGATACTTATGATACCGCGGCAGCGCTTTTAAAAATGCAAATGGTTTTATCGAATCAGGCCATCAATCCTAAAATTGCCTTTGATATCTCAGGTCGCTTTTTAGAGGAATATGGGCAACTTCCTCTGGCAAGGGATGTCGTCTTGAGTACCTTAGAGGGTAGGGAAATCGATATGCTTCACACGCTTTTGTCAAAAAATGTTGCCCTCAGTTATAATCAAAATAGTGAAATATTCTTAGAGCTATTGGCCACCGCTATTGCCAATTCAGCATCTGAAAACAATATAGATCAACTAAAAAAAACTGCCCAACGTTTTAAGGATCCAGAAAACGTTTGGGTCAAGAGTGCAATTGTCAACGGCATTGAAAATTCCAGTAGTACGGAATCCGAAGTTATTTCTATTGTTCCTGCGAATGTGGACCAAAATAGCTATGCTGCAGGGCGACAAAAATACATCAACATCTGTGCAAGTTGTCATGGCACAAATGGTGAGGGCATGAAACGCTTTGCTCCTCCCCTAAAAAAATCGGAATGGGTCATCGGTGATGACCAAAAGTTGGCGATGCTTCTGTTACATGGGATGCAGGGACCTTTGGAGGTCAACGGGAAAAAGTACGACACCCCGGATATTCTTCCGGAAATGCCATCTTTTTCAACCTTACAGAATGAAGATATTGCTGCCATAGCGACTTATATCAGAAATGCTTGGGGCAACACTGGAGATGAAGTCACCAGTAGAACCGTGGGAAGTGTTCGCTTTCGAACGCAAGGTAAAATCACGCCATGGACCGCACAAGAACTAGATTCATTGGTCTTCGACATAGACTTATAGTGTTTATAAAATCCGTTATATGAAAGCCTGATTTTCTTAATTTGTCACAGAAATAAAATGGTGTTTCGAAGAAAAAAACTTTCTTGAAAATTTAAAAAATGCACAACCAAGAGCTTACGAAAAGCTCCTAGATGATTTTCAACAAAAAGTATTTTGGAACGCTGGAAGGAAATAAAAGGTCATGCCTTTGATGATTTACCAGCGAATCGTCGAAATCTTATAGGTCATAAAGAATGACTTTGCTCAGGAGATGATTCGCCCATCCTCCATTTGGATAATACGATTGGTACGCTTGGCAAAGTCTTCGTCGTGCGTAACTACTAATAGAGAGAGGCCTTGCTCTTCCGTAAGGCGCTTAAAAATAGTAAAAACATTTTCCGAATTATGACTATCTAAATTTCCCGTGGGTTCATCACCCATTAATATAGCCGGATTGTTAATCAATGCACGGGCTATCGCCACCCGTTGTTTTTCCCCTCCGGAGATTCTTGAGGCACGTTGTTCGGCCAAATGTTCGATATGCAACATCTTTAATTTTTCAAGGGCATCGTGTTTAATCTCGGCATGTGACTTTTCAGCCAGTTTCTTGGCAGGTAACATCACATTTTCCAAGACACTGAACTCCGATAGCAAATAATGAAACTGAAAAACAAAACCGATATGCATGTTTCGAATGCGCGACAATTCTTGTTGTGGTTTTCCGGTGATCAATTCATCACCCAGGTAGAGCTCTCCAGTATAATCCGTATCCATAGTGGAAAGAATATACAACAAGGTCGACTTTCCACAGCCTGACTTTCCCATGATAGAAACGAATTCACCCTCTTGAACCCCAAATGAGATATCCTTGAGCACATGAAAGTCTTTTGGCTTGTGAAAGTGTTTGTTGATATTTTTGGTTTCTAATACTAGCCCCATATGCATTAAGTTCCCCTGATAATTCGAACAGGATCTATTCGCTTTGCCTTATTCGAAGGTAAATATCCCGCAATGAACGTTGAGATTAACGCGAATGTGAATCCAATAATATAATACATGGCTTTATAGTTGACCGGGAAGGTTTTAATGGTTGGAAGTGCCTCGGTCTCGAATGCAACATTGTCGATCAAAACGGAAAGACCAAAACCGATCAACAAGCCAAAAATTCCGCCAACGATGCCAATAATCATGGCTTGACTCATAAAAATCAATTGGACATCACGGCCTGAAAACCCCGTAGCCTTTAAAATAGCAATGTCTTTCATTTTTTCATAGATAAGCATGTTGAGGATATTATAGATTCCAAAACCAGCCACAATTAATAAGGTAATCGACACCGCATAGGTAATCATATTTCTGATGCTGGAGCCTGTTTCAAACTGGGCGTTCGCCTCGTTGATATCGGTTGCCTTGATTTCGAATTGTCGCTGCAGCACTTCTGCCATTGCTGGGGCTTCCGTTATTTTAAAAAGTTTAATATTAATATCGGTGACAAAGTTTTCAGCTTCGCCTAAAATGCGCTGAACCGTTTTTAGGTTGCTAAAGCTCTGTATGTTATCAATTTCCGCAATTCCACTTTGATAGATGCCTATTATTTTCAATGGAAAAATATCCCCGGCTACTGTACTGATTTGTACCCTATCCCCTACTGTAAGTGACATTTTTTTTGCTAAGCCAGCACCCAGAAGAATGCCGTTGTCATTGTTTTTAAGAGCTTCAGGAGTACCCTCCACAATATTGTCTTGAATATTTGAAAGGCGCACCTCCTCCATGATATCCACACCTACCAAATTGCCACCCAATTCTATGGATCCCGATAGGTAAAAAATCTGTGCTCGGAGTTGGGGCGTTGCTCCTCTAACGTTTTTATCCTTCTTCAAATAATTAAGTATAGGAAGTGCATTATGTATCTTCTTTTGACTTCTTTTAGGCCTTATGGAATGAACCACGTTAAGCGCGTTTTCAAACTCCGAATACTTTGCAACGGGTTGTTTAGCAGATGGTTCAATCTCATTATATAAATGTATATGAGGGGTTTGATTCAATATCAAATCGTCAAGCATTTGATTTAAGCCTGTCATAAAACTTACCAAAGTGATGTAGGCGGCAATGCCAAAAGTAACTCCAAGTCCGGCGGTAACCGTCGACTTCATCTTGGTCAACAAATGTGTTTTGGCTATGTTCAATATGACTTTCCAATTGATCATTACTCCGGTTTTAAAATTGAGGTATTGCTATCGATTCCTTCCAATATCTCGACTTGATCCAGGTTTTGGAGTCCGATTTTCACGCTCACTAAACCGTCTTCAGTTCGTACTTGGTTGCCTTGAATAAGATAAGACTTCGGAATAGTGAGTACTTCTTCTCGTTTAGCGATAATGATATTGCCTTCGCCTGCCAATCCGGGATACAATTTTGTGGGAGGGTTTTCAAAAAGCGCTTCTACCTTGAATGTCTGCGAGCGCTCATCTTTTCTCGGGTAAATTTTGTCCACCTCCGCCTCGAAAACCCGATCTTGAAAAGCATCTAAGGTGACCAAAACTTTTTGACCCGTGCTCAATTTGACTATATCCACTTCGTCAACCAAAAGCTCAATAATAAAAGTATCGTCACTACCGACGGAAGCCAAAGGCTCCATAGTCGTCACTATTTCGCCTTGATTCTTAAAAAGTGCATATACTTTACCATTGATTTTGCTAATTACGGTAAAATCCTCGGTTGCTATTTGTGAAGTCTTTAGATTATTGGTCGCCTGCTGTACCTGTGTGCGCAGCTCATTTTTCGTGCGTGCATAGCTATTTTTCAATAGGTTTAAGTTATTGCGTGAAAGCTGATAGGCTAATTTTCGGTTGTCGTATTCCACTTTGGAACCAATTTTTTGCTCCCATAGTCTTTGTTGCCTGAAGTAGTTGGTAGAGTCATTTTGAAAAGTCAATGTTGCGGCCTGTATTTCATCTTCCAGACTTTTCAAAATTGCAGAAGTACCAGTATAGTTCTCCTTCGCCAATTCCAAGGCCAGTTTTGCATTTTCCGTATTGAGTTTTGGGGTGTTGTTGATTATTTGCAGCAATGGTGTTCCTTTTTTAACGGTATCACCTTCTTCAACTAGGTTATTATCAAGTATTCCCGCTACGGCGGCATACACCTGATATAAGCTATCCGGTTGTACGGTAACTGAGGCATATACTGATTCGGTCAGGGTTACTTTTTTAGGAAATATTTTTTCTCTTTGTTCTCCGCAGGAAACTATTAAAAGTAGCAGGAGAGTATACTTTTTAAAGCTCATATTTAGTTGATAAAGAAGATTTTAACCTTTTAAATGTAACGATAATCCCTTAAAAAGGGATATATTAGTCTAAGGTAGAAATAAACAAGACGATTTCACTATGACTTTTGTCATAGCATTTTCCTTTGCCTATTCGGTCAAAGAATACAATGCCTAGAATAACCTGTGCTGGCCACTTGGGCTTATGCTTCTTTTATAGGCAGTACCCACTATTTCGGCACAACGAAAAAGGGTCGGGTCCATATCCGAATTCGGAAAGCACACTTATGCTACTCTAATTTTTTTTTTAAAATCAAAAAAGCTATCCTTATTGATTTTCCACTATGATATTTATCATCAATCATAAGAAATGTAGGTCATAACTTTATGGCTTTAAATAATATCGATAAAATTATGATGATATCTATTCAATATGTACAGATTCCCACAAGTGAAGGCA
>JARFRH010000027.1 GCA_029287355.1 Maribacter sp.
TCTATAAATAGCTTGTTTTGCATCTCCAACCAGAAAAAGCGAACCATTTTCCGTTGATACTGCATTGTCAACTAGAGGAATCAAATTCATCCACTGCATTTCTGAGGTATCTTGAAACTCATCAATGAAATAATGACGGTATTTTTCACCAAGGCGTTCATAGATAAAAGGCGCAGGTTGATTCTTTATCTCATTCGATATAATGGAATTGAATTCGGAAATTGACAATTGGTCTCGATCTAATTCAATACGCTTGACCTCTTGCTGAATTGCATTTAAAACAGTGAGTGGTACAATATTCTTGTACACGTTTTTTAGCTGTGCCCTATCGTAAACCTGTTCTTTTATTTCTAAATACCGGTGTAATAGTTGTGAGGCTAATTCATTGGCAGTAAAATCGACACCGGCTTTTAAAATTTTGCCTGTTTCTAAGCTTTGCTCCAATTTGTTGTTGTATAGCTTTGTGGCATCAAAAACACCTTCAATGACTTTCTTAAAATGATTGGGGAGGGTTTCTCTAGGGAAGTCTGTTGAATTCAAGCCGGAATCATGAATCAGTTCAATCGCACCTTCTGCAATCAGTTGGGTATTATTTTCAATACTTTTTATTTTTTTTAGGATACTATTTTGCAGTTCTAGAAAGTCATCTATTTCTTTATCCGCCAATTTTTTCAGATGAGAAGTGTTGGTTTCATTGAAAAGCAACTTACCTATTTTATTCAGGTCAATGCCAATATCCCAACTTTTATCGTCATCGATTTTTTCGAGGGCGAAGGCAATAAGTACAGCGGTTAATTTATGATTTCGCCCTGCTCTATTGATGAGTTTTGATACAGCTTCGTCCAATAAAAGGTCAGTATCCAAAACCACCTCGAAGTTTTGAGGCAATTTAAGATCCTTTGCAAAGGTTCTAATAAGGCGATGTGTGAATTTATCAATGGTAGAAATATCGAAAAAGGCATAATTGTGAAGAATTTCCTTTAGGGTGTTCGTAGCTTTTTGTCGCAAGGCGCCTGCATCCAATTCGAGTTCTTTTGAAATGTCTTCGAACATAGACGAGCTTGTATTTCGACTGAAATCAAAAAGACTGCCTAAAATGCGTTCTTTCATTTCGTTGACCGCTTTATTGGTAAAGGTGATTGCCAAAATCTTTTGATAAGCCCTACTCGAAGAAAGGATGATTTTTAGATACTCCTTGGTCAGGGTATAGGTCTTTCCCGATCCTGCTGAGGCGTTGTATATCTTAAAGGGAGTATCCACTGATTTTTAGGTGCAAATTACAAATTCCCAAATGGTTCTTAACAAATATTTAGTGGAATGTAATTGTTAAAAACGTAAATTTGGGGAACTATAATAATTAATCTAAAAATACAATAATTATGGCTTTTGAATTACCAAAATTACCCTATGCCTATGATGCATTGGAACCACATATTGATGCCAGAACAATGGAAATACATCACACCAAACACCATAATGGTTATACAACTAAATTGAATGCCGCAATAGCAGGCACTGATTTGGAGGGAAAATCAATCGAGGATATTTTGACCAATTTAGACATGTCAAATGGTGCAGTAAGAAATAATGGCGGCGGATTTTTTAATCACGCCCTTTTTTGGGAAGTCATGTCTCCAAACGGAGGAGGAACCCCTTCAGGAGCTTTGGCCGATGCAATAAATGATGCGTATGGTTCTTTTGACACTTTTAAAGAAAAATTCAGTGCAGCTGCAGGCACGAGATTCGGTTCAGGCTGGGCTTGGCTTTGCGTGCACAAAGGTGGAAAAGTCGAGGTTTGTTCTACTCCAAATCAAGACAATTCATTGATGCCAAAAACAGGATGTGGCGGACACCCCATTCTTGGGCTTGATGTGTGGGAACATGCTTATTATCTGAACTATCAAAATAGAAGACCTGATTACGTAAAAGCTTTTTTCAATCTTATTAATTGGGATAAAGTTTCTGAGCTTTATCAGGCGAACAGGTAGGCTTTGAAGAAGCACATGCACAAAAAAGCCCCATCACTTCAAGTGATGGGGCTTTTTTGATTTCAATTTAAAATAGAAAAGGGCGGAGAAGCCTCCACCCTTTTCGTCCCAAATCTTACCATAAACTTAACCTACTTATGCTATGGCAACACTAAATTACTGGTATTGTGGCAAATAAAAAAGGAATTTTAGGATTTTTTAAGAGCAATATTTAACGTAAAACAAGCAGTTACGCACCTAAAAGTGAGGTAAACCTTGTTAAGTGCTAGGATTTTTATAATAAAAAAGGCGGAGCTTAGCTCCACCTTTTTTCCCCAAATCTTACCATGAACTTAACCTACTTATGCTATGGTTCTCCAAAAATAAGGTAACATTCTTCGAAGCAAAAAGGTTTTAGATAAACGTCAGTATCCTTGGTTGAAATGCTTTTTCTTGTTTTGAAATTCGGGTTAAAGAGCGCTAAAATTGCCACAAATAAAAAGACGGAGCATTGCTCCGCCTTTTTCCCCAAATCTTACCATGAACTTAACCTACTTATGCTATGGTTCCACAAATATATACTGGTCATACCCAGCTAAAAAAAATCCTTGTTGAACTTCCTATTAATGGGTTAAAGTGCAATTTTGAAAGTACATTGTCCAAGTGATAGGTTATTTAATGAAGACGTATCCTATAGATGAAGTCAATACAGTTGACTTGGCATTAAGTGGACTGAGTATTTTGAAGAAAATTATAGCTTAATACGGTACAACGGGGATAGTTGTAGAAATAAAAAAGGTGGGGAAGTCCCCACCTTTTTTGCCCCAAATCTTACCATGAACTTAACCTACTTATGCTATGGCAGGTCTAAAATAGGTGTGCTGCTTTTCCTAATGATCATAATCCCGCTGAAAAGCGATAATGATCGATGAAATGCACAATTTGATGTATTTCATCGATAAAATAGCTAATAAGCTCGTTCGTTTTTGCCTTCAAAGAAGTTAATAAAGGCTCGATTGACCACACGATTTCCTCCTGCTGTTGGGTATTCTCCCGTGAAATACCAATCCCCTAAATTCTTGGGACAGGCTTGATGGAGATTTTCAATATTTTGATAAAGTATTTCTACTTCTGCTTTAATCTCAATGGGACTAAGTAATTCTCCGATTTTCAACGAAATTTCATCTGCTGTGAATGGTGCGTAGAAGTCCCTTACATAATTGATAACATCAGAGTCTTTAGATTCAACCTGACCAAGACACTTTTTATAAATGTCTTCCACAAGATTCATTGTTCCCTTATCTTTATGTAATTGCAGGGCTGCTTTGAAGGCTATGAAATCTTCCAGTTTGGCCATATCAATACCATAACAATCGGGATATCGTATGTGTGGGGCAGATGATCCAACTATTCTTTTTTTAGGAGATCATCGATCTAAAATTCTAAGAATACATTTTTTTAGGTATGTTGCGCTTACAATCCTATCGTCAATTATGACCAGATTGTCTCCTTTTTGAACAGAGCCATAGGAAATATCGTAAATATGAGTTACCAAGTCATGTCTACTGCTATCTTGAGTGATGTAGGTGGTCTCTTTTGCATCCTTG
>JARFRH010000118.1 GCA_029287355.1 Maribacter sp.
CAGATAACAAAAACGGAGATTAGAATAGTTGGTAAACTGCTCAAAAAGATGAATTTTTACCTAAAATAGGATTTTTTAAAGAAGTCTTCCGACTATTGGCATAGATTTAATACTGGTTATTCACAAAAAAGACACTCGAAAGTGGCTTAATTTTATCTATGTATGGTCTGAGTTCTATCGGGCCCAACCGAAACTATTTTAATGGGTACTTCGAGCTCTTTTTCCAAGAAGGCAATGTATTCATTCAAAGCTTTCGGAAATTGTTCAACTTTGGTCATTTTAGTCAGGTCTTCCGCCCAACCGTTCATTTGCTTGTAGATGGGTGTTACGTTCTCATCCTCAATATTATAGGGCAGATGTGTAATTTCAGTTCCCTTATAGGTATAGGCTGTAGCGACCTTCAATCTTTTGAATCCACTTAGAACATCACCTTTCATCATCATTAATTCCGTGACACCATTTATCTGAACGGCATATCTTAAGGCGACCAAATCCAACCAGCCACATCTTCTTGGTCTACCCGTTGTGGCACCAAATTCGTTACCAACGCGACCCATGGTTTCCCCATCTTCATCAAAAAGCTCAGTAGGGAAGGGGCCACTACCAACTCGCGTTGCATATGCCTTAAAAATACCCTTGACATCACCTATTTGATTAGGTGCAACACCCAAACCTGTGCATGCTCCCGCCGCTGTAGTATTTGAGGAAGTAACATAAGGGTAAGTGCCAAAGTCAATATCCAATAAGGAACCCTGAGCGCCTTCCGCCAAAATCTTTTTGCCTTTTTTTTGAGCCTGATACAAATATTCTTCACTATCTATGAAGGTTAGTTCCTTTAGTTCCTCAACGGCCGCACAGAATTCTTTTTCCAAATCTTTCAGGTCATATTGAATATCCACGTCGTAGAAATCGATCATGGCTTCATGCTTATTAGCAAGGGCCCTATATTTTTCCTTCCAATCGGATAATTCCAAGTCACCAATACGCATTCCGTTTCTGCCGGTTTTATCCATATAGGTCGGACCGATTCCTTTTAATGTGGAACCTATTTTCGCTTTGCCCTTCGAGGCTTCAGATGCGGCATCTAACAAACGGTGCGTGGGTAAAATCAAATGCGCTTTGCGTGAAATCAGCAAAATCGATTTGATATCCAGTTCGAATTTTTTTAAGGCATCAAGTTCCTTTTTAAAGATCACAGGGTCGATTACCACTCCGTTGCCTACCACATTAAGGGCGTTTTTATGGAAAATTCCTGATGGAATCGTATGTAGAACATGTTTGATACCATCAAACTCTAGCGTGTGTCCTGCATTTGGCCCCCCTTGAAAGCGAGCAATGATATCGTAATTTTTGGTAAGAACGTCGACAATTTTACCTTTTCCTTCGTCACCCCATTGTAGGCCTAACAATAAATCTACTGCCATTAATATGATTGGTTAATTGTTTGTATTTTATTTTTTATCAGCCTTTTCCGTAGACTCGTTTTTTGTTCCGTAAAAATAGAGCGAATGGTTACTGATCTTTATGTCGAAAACCTCTTCTATGGTCTTCTTAATAGACTGAATACGAGGGTCGCAAAACTCCATCACCTCGCCAGTATCGGTTAAAATCACATGGTCGTGTTGCCGGTCGAAATATGATTTTTCGTATTGCGCTTGATTTTTACCGAATTGATGTTTTCGAACCAGTTTACAATCCAATAAAAGCTCTATGGTGTTGTACAAAGTGGCTCTGCTCACTCTATAATTCTTGTTCTTCATATTGATATATAATGACTCGATATCAAAATGGTCATCACTATCATATATTTCTTGAAGAATGGCGTATCGCTCCGGAGTTTTTCTATGCCCGTTATCCTCCAAAAAGGAGGTAAATACGTTTTTTACAATTTCCTGATCTTTGTTAGCGGCCATATGCGCAGTTTTCGACTGACAATTTACAAAGGTACATCTAAATTCTTTCTGTAGGAAGTGCGTTTTATCAACAGAAAATAAACATGTCATTATAATGGCAATAGGTAGTAAAATCAAGATGTATCTAGATCCGGGTTACCGCATCAATACCGTTGATTTGTTTCAGTCTATCGATTAATTTCTTAAGAATGGAGTTGTTCTTGACCACCACGGTAATGTTTCCTGAGAACGTACCGCCATCGGTATTGAAATTAAGATTGCGCATGTTTACATGCATGTTGCCCGAAATGACATCGGTGATTTCACTGATAAGGCCTAGGTTATCGATTCCTGTTAATTTTATTTCCGATTGAAATTCTTCTTGAGTAGAGTCAATCCACTTTGCCGAGATTATTCGATACCCGTAATTGGATTGCAGCTGAATAGCATTCGGACAATTTTTCTTATGAACTTTAATTCCTTCCGAAACACTAATAAAACCAAAAACTTCATCGCCAGGTATTGGTTGGCAGCATTTTGATAAGGTATATTCCAGTTTTTCCTCCTCTTTACCGAACACAAGCATATCATACTTGGAAGTGATCTCATCCTTGTCGACATCCTCCGGCACTGGATTGCGCCGAATTTTATTTTTGAAAAAACTGATGAAGGCGTTGCTATAAGAAGAAGCAAAATCCTTGATCATCTGATTGTCAATAGTACCAATTCCTACACGATAAAAAAGATCTAAACTCGTTTTTAACTTAAAGAAAACGACCATTTTATTGATGGTGTCTTCGTTCAGCGTGATTTTCTGCGATTTTAGTTTTCTGCGCAAGACTTCTTTTCCATCGAGGGCCACCCCTTTCTTTTCCTCGCGTAACGAAGACTTTATTTTTGCTCGCGCTCTTGCTGTTGTCGCATAATCCAACCAATTTTGATTGGGTTTTGCTTGGTCTGAAGTGATAATCTCAACTTGATCACCACTATGTAAGGTAGTATTTAGCGGTACCAATTTGCCATTGACTTTGGTTCCTCTAGTCCGCATTCCAACCTCGGTGTGAATGTTAAATGCAAAATCAAGAGGAGTAGCGCCCTTGGGTAAAGACTTCAGTTCTCCAAGAGGAGTGAAGACAAAAATTTCCTTTGAATACAGATTCAATTTGAACTCCTCTACAAAATCAACTGCGTTGTTAGTGGAATTCTCCAAAGCTTCTTGTAGTTTATTGAGCCAAATATCAATACCCTGTTCTTTTTGATCACCGTGTTTGTATTTGAAATGCGCCGCATACCCTTTTTCGGCAATCTCATGCATGCGTTCACTTCTGATTTGAACTTCAACCCATCTTCCCTTTGGTCCCATAACAGTAATGTGAAGGGCTTCGTACCCGGTTGATTTCGGAGAGGAAATCCAATCGCGCAAACGCACGGGATTTGGGGTGAAGTGATCTGTGACAATGGAGTATATTTTCCATGCTATGAACTTCTCGTTTTTGGGGTCTGATTTATAGATAATTCGAATGGCAAACTTGTCGTAGATTTCATCAAAACTCACGTTCTGAGATGTCATTTTGCGACGCATAGAGAAGATAGACTTCATCCTACCTTTGATCACATAATTGAGTCCCTCTTTTTTCAACGAATTGTCAATTACATCCGAGAATGCATCTATGTAGGCTTGTTGCTCTTCTTTCGAGTCTTCGATTTTCCCCTTGATATCTTCATAAACATTCGGTTCGGTATATTTCAAACTTAAATCCTCAAGTTCTGTTTTGATGTTATATAGCCCTATTCTATGGGCCAGTGGTGCGTAGATATAAAGTGTCTCCGATGCGATTCTTACCTGTTTGTGCTCTGGCATCGAGTCCATCGTCAACATGTTATGATAGCGATCGGCAATCTTAATAATGATAACCCTAACGTCATCGTTCAAAGTCAGAAGCATCTTTCTAAAATTCTCGGCTTGTTGCGAGATATTCATGTCTTTCTTGAGATGCGCTATTTTGGTCAGTCCGTCAACTATTCGAGCCACGGTCTCTCCGAACATACGTTCAATATCATCCAAGGTATAATCGGAGTCTTCAACAACATCATGAAGTAGTGCGGAAGCGATAGAAACGCCATCAAGACCAATTTCAGAGGCAACTATTTTGGCCACCGCAATAGGATGGAAGATATAAGCTTCGCCAGATTTTCGCCGTTGGTCTTTATGGGCGTCCACGGCAATCTCGAAAGCAGAGCGTATCATTTTTTTGTCATCATCGGACAAATTCTGATAACTGATACGAAGCAACTCCTTATACTGCTTGGCAATCTCCTTGTTTTCTTTTTCTATTGCAATCTCTGTCATTGTATATTAAAATTACCACAAACCAATAGACTACACAACAAAAATCACGCCATAAGGTTCTTTATTCTCGCTATAAGGGGAGGGTGGGAATAATGCATGAAAACATAAGCTGGATGAGGTGTGAGATTGCTCAAACTATTTTTTGAAAGTTTTTTTAGAGAAGTGACTAATGGTCTTGCTGCAAATGTGGTTTTTGCATAATTATCGGCCTGATATTCAAATTTTCTGGAAAGGATATTCATTACCAAAGATGTCAATTCCGATATAGGACTATATAATATGCCGAAGCCAATTAAGGCGGCATGAAAACTTGGCTGAGAAACCCCGATCGCCTTAGAAACTTCGGGATTATTTATAAATAAAGACAGAATAAACAATGTAAAACCAAGCACAAGAATGGAAGCTGTTAAATTGAAAATGATGTGTTTGCGCTTATAGTGCCCCACTTCATGTGCAAGAACAGCAACAATTTCATCTTCTTCCAAGTCTTTGATTAGCGTATCGTAAAGCGTAACTCTTTTTTCTCTTCCAAATCCCGAGAAATAGGCATTCGCTTTAGTAGATCTTTTCGACCCATCGATGACAAAAATATGTTGCAATTCAAACCCGACTTTGGCTGCATATGCTTCAATTTTACTCTTAAGGGTTCCTTCTTCTAAAGGAGTTTGTTTATTGAAGAGGGGAACAATCAATTTACTATAAAACAAGTTCATAAAAACGACGATGCAGGTTACTAGTCCCCAAACGTATAACCAAAAGTTAGCTCCTGCCCATTGATAAAACCAAATGGCTAGCGTAATAACCCCTCCCCCAAGAATAGCCATCATCAGCCATCCTTTGAGTTTGTCAATTAAAAAGAGTTTTTTGGTCGATTTATTAAAGCCGAAACGTTCTTCGATTACAAAAGTTCGATAATAGGAAAAAGGAGTGGAAAGAATATCGCTTCCTACCGTAATGATTCCGAAAAAAATCAAAGTGATTGCCATTTCATTGCTGCTAAAACTTCTAGCAATTTGGTCGGCCCACTCGAATCCGCCAAATACTAAAAATGCAAGGGTAAGAATAATAGAGAAGAGCGAACTCAATAAGCCGAAACGATAATTCGTTTTTTGATATGCTTGCGATTTTTGATATTCCCCTGAGTCAAAAACATCTTCCAAGTCCTTGGGAATAGCCTCTCCGTAACGTTTTGCGTTTAGGTAGTCCAAAATGGTTTCAATCAAAAATTGAAGTAGAAGAATAGCAATAATAGTATAGAACAAAATATTCAATTCGCTTGATGTTTATAGTTTGGTAATGTTGGTTCTAAAATTATAGGATAAGGTATTCTTTAAATAGACACGAATTGCACTAATTCTCATGAATAATTTATATTCTTTGCCATTTGCCAACTACCTCCCCCTTTGTCGTAAGGCTTCAAAGATAACAATTGCCGCAGATACCGATACATTCATTGAATCTATTTCTCCCTGCATGGGAATAACAATATTTTGGGTGGAATTGTGGAGCCACTCATCTGTGAGCCCTGTCGATTCTGTTCCCACAATGATTGCAGCAGCTTTTGTATAATCAACCTCGGTATACCTAATTGAAGCGGATAACGCGGTGCAATAGATAGCGATGCCATTGGCTTTAAGGAAATCAATGATTTCAGAAGTGCTTCCTGTGGCGATTTGATTGGTAAAAACACAACCCACACTTGAACGTATAATATTTGGGTTGTACATATCCCCCCTAGGGTTTGCGATAATGACCGCATCTAAATTTGCAGCATCGGCTGTACGCAAAATAGCACCAATATTTCCCGGTTTTTCCGGTGCCTCCGCTACTAAGATTAATGAAGTCTTATTTTGGAGTTGTAGTTCTTCTAATTGATGCGGTTTTGATTTTACGATGGCCAAAACACCTTCTGTAGTTGTTCGGTACGCCATTTTTTGATAAACTTCCCTGGAGACCGAAATCAACTGGGGCAGAACGCGCAACGTTCTTGTAGATGCCATAACATCCGCTTCGGAAATAATGGTATCATAAATAAATACCGTCTGAATTTCGTAACCTGCTTTTACCGCTAATTCAAATTCCCTTTGTCCTTCCAAAACAAATAAGCCTTCTTTTTGCCGTTCCCGGGATTTTTCCTTGAGCAACAAAACCTTTTTCACTAGTGGATTTTGAAGACTACTTATTTGTTTAATTTCGTTCATTGGTACAAAAGTAATTTAAATACCTCATCTCCGACCAAGGGGAAATTTAAAAAACAATCATGAAATTAGCACTGATATCCCTGTTTTGCGCCGTGGCTTTGTCTTGCAAAGAAGCTCCCAAAGAAATGAAAACAAAAGCGGAAGCACCTGAGGTGGCCACTACGGTTATGGTTGGCGCCTCTAGCGTCAATATTCGAAAGGTTTTTGAGACACATGGTGGACTTGAAGCTTGGAAAAGTAAACGCACCTTATCCTTTACTATTCCTAAGTCAAACGCTCCCGAAACTCACACTATCGATTTATATTCCCGAAACGAAAAAATTAAAACACCTGAATTTGCCATGGGTTTTGATGGAAAGGACTTTTGGTTGGTAGATGAAAATGACAATTACAAAGGCGACCCGATTTTCTACCATAATTTGATGTTTTACTTCTACAGCATGCCATTTGTATTAGCGGACAATGGAATTATGTACGCTGATGCCGAACCTCTGGAATTCGAAGGAACTTCATATCCAGGAATTAGAATAAGCTACAAGGCAGGGGTAGGTCTTTCTTCGAAGGATGAATACTATATGCATTATAACCCGAAAACTTTTCAAATGGAATGGTTAGGGTATACCGTGACCTATAGAAGTGGCGAGAAATCAGATAATATAAAATGGATTCGCTACAATGATTGGATGACCGTTGATGAGCTAATGCTGCCAAAATCGCTAACCTGGTACGATTATGAGGGTAGAATTATACAAGCACCTAGAAAACCACTTCATTTTGAAAATGTTACGCTGAGCGCATCTTCTCAATCGGCGGACTTTTTCAATACACCAGAAGGTGCCAAAATACTCCAATAGCGCAACCCCCCTCCCCAGATGGAGTTCGGGGAGGAATTTAACTTAAAAAAAGGTTAAAAAAAGTACCGCTGAAAATAGTAGGTACTTATTTTTCCGTAATTTAGAAGCTCTTGCTTTTTGCAAGGGCTTTTGTTTTTAATTGAACTTTTACCTTCCGATAATCATCGGGAACATGGAATGTAATTTACATAATATACGAACCCAACACATAAAGAAAATGCCGACGTACAACTTAAAAATTAATGGCAGTTCTCAATCGATTGAGGCTGCGGAAGATACGCCATTGCTATGGGCTTTGCGAGACCAATTAGATATGGTAGGTACTAAATATGGTTGTGGAATTGGACAATGCGGATCATGTACCGTTCATATTGACGGTAACGCGGTACGTAGTTGTCAGCTACAAATTTCGCAATTGGATGGTAAGGAAATCACTACTATTGAAGGATTATCGGAAGACGGTTCTCACCCCGTGCAGAAGGCTTGGAAAGAAATTGACGTTCCACAATGTGGATACTGTCAGGCCGGTCAAATCATGACCGCTTCGGCCTTCTTAGAAAAGAATCCGAACCCTTCAAAGGAAGAAATTCGAATTGCAATGCAGGGTAATATTTGCCGTTGCTCTTCGTATAATCGAATCGAGATAGCAGTTGAAAAGGCTGCTGAAAAAAAAATGGCCTAACCTAAAAATCGAAAATCATGTCAACTACAATATCAACGAAATTTAGTAGAAGGTCTTTCTTGAGAACTTCTTCACTTGCGAGTGGTGGAATGCTTATCGGTTTCAATTTTTTCACAGCCTGTAAGGATAATGTGAAAATGCCGGTGGACATCGCTAAACTCAATTATAACGATTTTAACGCCTTCATCAAGATATCCGATGAGGGAATGGTAACTATATTTTCACCCAATCCAGAGATAGGGCAAGGGGTAAAAACTTCGATGCCCATGATTATTGCCGAGGAACTTGACGTGCCTTGGGAAAATGTGAATGTAGTTCAGGGAATTTTGGATACCCAAAATTACACGCGTCAAGTTGCAGGGGGTAGTCAATCCATCAGATTCGGGTGGGATGCTTTGCGTCAAACGGGCGCTACTGCGCGTCAATTATTGGTGAATGCGGCTGCTGCTCGATGGGGTGTAGATGCTTCCGAGTGTTCCGCCAAGCAAGGGGTAATAACCAATGGAAAAGGGGAGACCCTAGGGTATGGGGATGTGGTCAAGGAGGCAGCTCTGTTGCAAATTCCAGAGTCTGAAAGTTCAGAATCTGAAGAATCCAAATCGGAAAACCCTGAATTTAAGGATACAAAGGCTGAAGAAATTGCAGGAAACGTGATATTAAAAGACCCTAAAGACTACACCATAATAGGTACTGATGTGGGAAATGTGGATATAGATGAGATTATTACTGGAAAACCACTTTTTGGATTGGATTATAAAGTGGAGGGAATGGTTTATGCTTCTGTTTTACGACCACCGGCTTTCGGACAAGTTTTAGAATCTTACGATGATGCGAATGCAAAAGCGATAGCAGGTGTAATCGATGTCATCAAAATAGGCGAGAAGGCGAAAGCCATGTTAGAGAAGGAAGAGGTTAATTGGACGGCAAAATTAGCGCCAACTGAAAAAGTAGTGGTTATCGCTGAGAATTCATGGGCCGCAATCAAAGGAAAAAAGGCCCTGAAAGCAAAATGGACCGAAAGTTCACCTATGGAGAATACAAAGGCTCATGATAAGATATTGATTGACTTGTTAGATGGCAAAGATTTTACGAATCTTCGAAAAGATGGAGACGTGAAGAAGGCGTTCAAACAGGCGGACAAAGTTTTAGAGCGGACGTACGAATCTCCCTTTCTTCCACATAACACTATGGAACCTATGAATTTCTTTGCTGATGTGACGGATTCGAAAATTCTTTTGGTGGGTCCAGTGCAAACGCCAGCTGATGCTGCAGCGACCGTAGCCGAAATGCTTGGGAGGGATGAAAAAGACATTCGATTGGAAATGACCCGAATGGGTGGTGGTTTTGGACGAAGACTTTACGGTGACTTTGTTTACGAGGCAGCGGAAATCTCGGATAAGATACGAAGACCTGTAAAAATGTTTTCGACTCGAGAGGATGATATGATGACAGGGGTTTATCGCCCTGCTATTAAATATCGAATTGCTGCATCAATCAAAGATGGCGAGGTTACTGGGTACCATTTGAAGGAAGCTTCGGTAAATGATAATATGTATGGTTTGATTCCAAATTTCTTCCCCGCAGGAGCGATTGAAAACTACCAAGTTGATGTTGCCAAGTATAATAGTAATATTTCAACAGGTGCATGGCGAGCTCCATATACCAATTTCCTTTCGTATGCTGAGCAGAGCTTCTTGGATGAGTTGGCTGAGGTTTTGGAAAAAGACCCGGTTCAAATGCGAATGGATTTGCTTGAAAAAGCAAAAGGAACAACGGATGACAGAATCCAGTATTCTGCGGATCGCTTACAGGATGTTTTGAAACTTGTGGTCGATAAGTCTGGATATCGAACACCAAAAGACGGCGTATACCAAGGTGTTTGTGCCTACTATTGCCACAACACACATGTCGCAGAGGTTGCTGACGTAGTTATGGAAGGAGATCAGCCTGTAGTTAAAAAAATTACCGTAGCCGTCGATTGCGGAATTGTCATAAATCCATTGGGTGCTAAAAATCAAATCGAAGGTGGTGCTATAGATGGCGTAGGCCATGCAATGTACGGTGATTTTGCTTTTGAAAATGGAATGCCCACGAGCAACAATTACGACAAATATCGTTTGATTCGAATGAACGAAACACCCATTGTGGAGACGCATTTTGTAAAGAATACCTTGAGTCCGACGGGCCTTGGAGAACCGACATTGCCTCCAGCTGGAGCTGCCGTTGCCATTGCTTTGAAAAAGGCCACTGGCAATCGCTTGTATAAACAGCCATTCGTAAGTAATATGAATTCAAAACCAATTCTAGGATAGCCGCCTATGGATGTTTTACTATTTGGAATAGCAAAGGATATTGTTGGGAGGTCGGAAATTCAAATTTTAGCTGAGGATGCAGTTCCTAATTCGGTACAAGAGCTAAAGGCTTTTATGATACGGAAGTTTCCCGATTTCGGGAAGCTTTCTTCTTTTGCGGTAGCGGTGAATAGCGAGTATGCCGAAGATGATGTACCTTTAGACAGGAATGATGAAATAGCTATTATTCCTCCAGTAAGTGGTGGCTGATGCAAAAAAAAATAATAGAAATAGTCGAAAAGATAGATACCTCCCAAGTGTTCACGGAATTATCCGATGCACAAAGCGGAGGTATTTGCGTTTTTGTTGGTACGGTGCGTGAGTTTACACAAGGGGAGGAAGTAGTTTCCTTGGAGTTCGAAACCTATCAAAAAATGGCACTGAAAGAAATGGATAAGATTGCTTCGGATGCAATACAAAAGTGGAATCTCAACAAAGTAATCATACGACACGCAGTGGGGCTCAAAAAAGTAGCGGAACCGGTAGTTGCTGTAGGCGCCTCTTCAGCGCATCGCGATGCGTGTTTCGAAGCCTGTCGCTATTTAATCGATACCCTCAAAGAGACCGTTCCTATCTGGAAAAAAGAAATGTTTGAGAACAAAACGATTTGGGTTTCGGCTCATCCATAAACTTAAATCATGAAAAAAATAGGATTGATAGGAGGGATGAGTTGGGAATCTACCCAAATCTACTATAAAATCATCAACGAAAAAGTGCGTTCGATTTTGGGTGGTTTTCATTCGTCCAAATGCGTTATGGAATCGGTAGACTTTTCGGAAATACAAAAATTACAATCTGAGAACAATTGGGTTGCTTTAGACGAAAAAATGATTGAAGCAGCTATTAATTTGAAGAATGCCAAAGCCGAAGTACTTCTTATTTGCGCTAATACAATGCATTTATGCAGTGATGCAATAACGAAAGAAGTAAACTTGCCATTGCTTCATATAGCGGAAGTTACAGGTGAAAAAATAAGAGAGGCCAATCTTAACAAGGTACTTTTATTAGGGACTAAATTTACTATGGAGAGAGATTTTTTCAAGAATATTCTGACCGATAATTTTGGACTTGAAGTGCTGATTCCCAATGAAGGTGATAGAGAAATTGTACATCATATCATTTATGAAGAACTGGTTCAGGGCAAAATAAATGCAGCATCTAGAGGTCAGTATGTGCAAATCATATATGAAGCCATTAAAAATGGAGCGGAAGGAGTCATATTGGGTTGTACGGAAATTCCTTTATTAATTCAACCAACTGATGTGCCTATTCCCACATTTAATACAACTCAAATTCACGCTGAAAAAGCTGTAGAATTTGCTATGAGCACATCGATTGCAAATTAATCTAACTTAGAAATGTCAAAAGAACTTTCACATATTGATGACGCAGGAAACCCTTCGATGGTAGATGTATCGAATAAGCAAGCAACTGTAAGAACAGCTGTAGCGTCAGGAAAAGTTATTTTCCCCTCGGATATTTTTGATACACTCTCGGCCCAAGATTTTTTAGGACATAAAGGAAGTATTATTCAAACCGCCGTTATTGCTGGAATTCAGGGGGTTAAGAAAACCTCCGGCTTGATACCGCTTTGCCATCAGCTCAACCTTTCCAAAATACAGATAGACATTACTCCATCAGACAATGCCTTGCATATTAGTTGTAAAGTAAAGTGTAATGAACAAACAGGTGTGGAGATGGAAGCCCTAACCGGTGTATCTATTAGCGCATTGACCATCTATGACATGTGTAAAGCACTTTCGAATGACATAAAAATTTCTCAAATACAATTAGAACATAAAACAGGAGGAAAGAATGACTTCAACCGCTAAGCTTTACGGACTCGTTTTATCTGGTGGGAAAAGTACCCGAATGGGGACGGATAAAGGCTTAATAAAATACCATGGTGTTCCACAACGCGAATATTTGTACGATTTATTGAGTCAAGTTTGCGAAGCGACTTTTATAAGTGTTCGCGAGGAGCAGCAAGCGGAGCTTCCTAAAGAAATGAACGCCATAGTTGATTTAAATGAATATCGCGGTCCCTACAATGGATTGCTATCTGCTCATAAAAAGCATCCTGATGCAGCTTGGTTGGTTTTGGCATGTGACCTACCACTAATGGACTTAGATACTTTAAGGGAATTAATTTCCCAACGGAATAGCACGAAACAAGCAACTGCCTTTGCCTTAAAAGAAAATCCCCTGCCAGAACCTTTGTGTGCAATTTGGGAGCCACATGCTTTTGTTGATTCCTTGTCATATTTAGAAAGTGGAGTTGGTACTTGCCCTAGGAAATTTTTAATCAATCATGACACGAAATTGGTGTTTCCGAAGAATGAGAAGGTATTACTCAATGCCAATTCTGAGGAGGAGTATAGAGAGGCACTTGAAAAATTAGCCTTAGGTTAATAACACGACCATACATTGTTTTTCTAATCAATAGTTTGTTTTAAATGTGAAACACCTCATAATTTCGAATCCATTCCGTCGATGCCCCGGGTGCAATACGTATATCAAAAAATAATTCTGGACTTATCACATGACTCCAGCCCCAAAGATTTACCTTATTGGTTTGAAAACTTGTATTTTCCCTAATTCCAATTTTAGAGTTGTGGTTTATCAATTCCCATGATGCTCTAACTCTTTCTCCGCCACTAAGGTCACTAAAAAAGAACTGTTCATTAGGCGTGCTATTAAATTTCACTCCATTTTTCTCTATAGCAATTGCTAATTCAGAATTAACGGTTTCCCCGAACAGCTCAGGCTTTAATTCGAAGGGAAAATTTAGGCTATAATATTCTCCTATGAGTTCATTATTTATTGCAGAAAAATTATGTACGTATTCATTCGTATTTATTGTTTTATTGCCTGTGTTTCTTAAGTAGTATTTGATTGTAAAACCAGTTTCTTGAACTCCAATCTCTTTGCGTAATTCATACGAATAACCCTTGGCAGCCGGTGATATGCAAGTGATGAGAACGCTATCGGCATGAGCGCTTAGTTCAAATTCGGCCGGTCTAATCTCGTAGGGCTTGTTAAACTCATAAAGTGAATCTTCTTTTTTCAATAGGCCAACACCTATTTTATGAAACCAGCCACCTATTTCGGTCTCATCAAAACCTAAGGCAGTATCAATTCCAAATTCGTTGTAGAACCCTTTGCCAAATAAGTTTTCATTTTTGCAGTTCGGGTCTTCAATACTCGCAAATCGAATATTTTTAAATTTTACATCCACAATTTTTCCAGTCCAATCAAATCGCGAGAAATTATAATTTTCAAGAGGAAAATCAATTTGTATTTCTAGGTTTTTCGAATTGAGAATATGAGCCATGCTTCTAAGGTATTAAATTAGTTAAGATTCTCGGTTAGATAATTTTAAGCATTGAATCTTACGGTTTTTAACGCGAATGTCTGCGCTTTCTAGCCCTCCACTTTTGGCTTTTTACTATATTAGACAAATGAACCAAGATCGATATACGAGACAAGCCATTCTAAAAGATTTCGGCATGGAAGGGCAAGAAAAACTTTATGAGACTAAGGTTTTGGTCATTGGAGCAGGTGGGCTTGGTGTTCCTGTATTGACCTACCTCAACGCCATGGGAATTGGCAAAATAGGCATTGTGGACAACGATGTTGTGTCGATTACCAATTTGCATCGTCAAGTACTATATGCGCAAAGTGATGTCGGCCAATCCAAGGTCATCGCAGCTCTGGAAAAATTGAAAGCGCAAAACCCAGAGACGGATCTGGTCATTTACAATTCTTTTCTCGATACCAAGAATGCGCTCGAAATTATTGCTGAATACGATGTCGTTGTGGATGCTTCCGATAATTTTCCAACACGGTATTTGGTGAATGATGCCTGTATGATTTTAAAGAAACCTTTCGTTTATGGCGCGTTGCATGGCTTTGAAGGGCAGGTCAGTGTTTTTAACTACCAAGGTGGACCAACCTATCGTTGTCTATTTCCAAAAATGCCCAACCAAAACGAAGTGCCCAATTGTAATGAGCATGGCGTGCTTGGCATCTTGCCTGGAATCATTGGAAGCCTTCAGGCTTTGGAAACCGTTAAGGTCATAACAGGAATCGGAACGGTGCTATCAGGAACGCTACTGATTTTTGACGGGTTGGACCAATCTTATCAAAAAATCAAGTTCAAACGACAACCCGAGAATAATCAAATTACAAGGCTACAAGCTTTTTATGAATGGGATGATCCTTGCGTAATTGTTCCTACAGTTGATGTCGAAGAGCTACAAAAACTTTTAGCCGAGAAAGTCCAAATTGTTGATGTACGGACGATTGAGGAATTTGAAAATTACCATCTTCCGGATTCCATTCACATTCCCTTAAACGAATTGCAGGTCAATTCTGGTAAAATTAATTTTTCGATTCCCGTCTATTTTCTATGCCAATCAGGCAAACGTAGTGAGACGGCTGTCAAACAATTGCGAGAACAGCACCCAGAGAGTTCGCTTTTTAGTATTTTAGGCGGCCTAAATCAGTATTTGGCCGCATGCTCTTAACCGTTCCAGAACTTTTATTGTTAATGCTTGGCTTTTTGGTCATTGCCACCTTGTATTCTTCAGTAGGTTTTGGCGGAGGATCAAGCTATTTGGCGCTCTTGGCCCTGGTTTTCGTTAGTTTCTTTGCAATAAGAAGTACTGCATTGATCTGCAATTTGGTGGTAGTCTCCAGCAGTAGTTATCTCTATTGGAAAAAAGGATATCTTGATTTTAAAAAGTTCCTTCCTTTTATTATTGCCAGTATTCCCTTTGCTTTTGTCGGGGCGAGATTTCGTTTAAATGAAAATACCTTTTTCATCATTCTTGGGGCTTCTTTGATTATCTCGGCCCTAGCCTTGATTTTTCAAACGGTTCGACTTAAAAAATCAAACGAGATCAATCCAAATTATCCGCTTTGGGTAACTTATGCCTTGGGTGCCGGAATTGGATTGTTATCCGGCCTGGTAGGCATTGGAGGTGGTATTTTCTTGGCTCCTGTACTGAATCACATGAAGTGGGATAAATCGATAAAAATAGCATCCCTAGCGAGCTTTTTTATTTTGGTGAATTCAGTTTCAGGTATTGGAGGTTTGTTGACCAAAGGTACGTTCGAACTTCCTTTGTTAGAGGCTCTTGGTTTGGTCGTAGCCGTGTTTATTGGAGGGCAAATTGGAATTCGATTAAGTCTGAACAAACTTACCGGAAATGGGATTAAGGTGGTAACCGCTATTCTCGTTTTGATTGTGGGTATTCGGGTGTTATTGGTAAATGGGCTGCAGCTTAAGTTTTAAAAAGGGAACTTAAGCTGATAAATAGCACTTAAAACTCTTGGTGCCAATGTGTACATGAGTGCTACTTCTAGCTATTCAAATCCTTGTTTCTCAAGGGTATTGTTGAAGCAAGCCAAATTGCCATAGATGATATCGAATATGCATAAAATGGAATAATTCTACATCTTCAAAAGGAACTTCGCCCAAATAAGTGGCATAAGGGATGTAATCAGGGTTCTTCTCATGAAAATCGTAAAAGTCTTTTACGGCTTTTGGAACCTGTGAAATGGCTTCTTTTATGGAGGTATATTTTAATAATGGCAAATCCGCTACTGTTTTATCACTGGGTCTATGTGATAGAACGGAGCCGCTCTTAATGAATTGTTGCATTCCCAATTGTTGGGCATTGGCAGGGCTTTCGCGCTCACCTTCATACTGCACCGTAGCACTTCTTATCGCCTCAACAAGATGTTCGACCATGTGCTGAGGAGTCATAAGGCCGAAATTCGCTTTGGTTTCTGGGTTGAGCGTATCTAAAAGTGCCGGAAATTCATTCGTTAGAAAATCTATTTTGTTGATGGTGGTCATTGTTTAATCTTTTTTATATGAACTATATTGATTCTATTGAAACTGGCTGAATCTAGCAATGAGATGTTCCTGCTTATTGTTCAGAAACTGCCTTGACTTTCCGTTTGGATCGTATAAAACGATAAAAATATTGAAAGTTGCCGTTATACCAAATCGCAAAGATAAAGGCGATATAAATAACCCAATCGGGCATAAACAGCGCCGTACCGAAGTACGTTTTTAATACCAATAAGGCCAAAGCTATTCCCGCGATTCCTAAAGATACCAATGTGCGTTTGTCTTTTAGATTCACAAGGATCATGGCGATAATCAGAAGGCCCATTAGAGGCTTGGTATGCAATAGTATTGGAATCAAAGTGGTGTATTCGATATCAAAGAAGAGCACCATGGCACTCATATATGCGGTAAGACATAAGGGGCATTTCGGAACAAGTATCAATAAAATCGTAGAAAGAAAGGACATTGAGCCATTGGCGGCGTCTACTTTTTTTCGCGCATGCAACTTGGCTTTACAACAAGTCGTCTTTGTGATTTCCATAGCAAGAAATTACCAAATTGATCGATAAGATACAAAAGGATAGACTTCATTCGCAAGAAATCGGCTTTTATTTTGTGGTAATATCAAGAATCCATCTGTTTTGACGAGATTGGCGAAATCGCCTGAGCCATTTCCTTTAATGGCGTTAGCGAAGAGTGTTCCATCGGGTTGACTTTCCAAGGTTGCTTCTAAGAAATACACTAAATCAGGTCTGAATTCCACATCGTTTTTAAGTTTGACGTGTAGGGTCTCTTGTTCAATAGCCAAAGATTTCTGTAACCAAAACTTCAAATACATATATACGCAAACAAAAGAGGAAACAGGATTCCCCGGAAGGGCAAAAATCTTTTTCCCTTTTGCATTGCTCCCAAACCAGAAAGGTTTCCCAGGGCGTTGCTGAATTTTATGAAAATGTTTTTTGACCCCTAACTCTTCCAGTACATCGGGCAAGTAATCGAATTTTCCTTTTGATACGCCTCCTGTAAAAATGAAGAGATCATACTCCTGTAGTAAATTAGAAATGGTACTCGTCATTTCAACTTTATCATCCGCCAAATGTTGTAAATCTGCCGAAACCCCCCATTCCTTTAGGGTGGCATGAATTCCGTAAATATTGGATCTTCGTATCTGATGCAATTCGGGTGTTTGATGAACGGGCACCAACTCATCGCCCGTAGAAAAAATAACCACCTTGGGCATTTTCCGCACTTTTAAAAAGGCTTTTCCAACAGCTGCCGCAATATTGATTTCGGCGCTTGACATTCGTTTCCCCTGTGACACTATTACCGTACCTTTTGAAATGTCAACCCCCTTGAAATGAACGTTCTGTTTGTAGTTCATGGCCGCTAGATTGATGGTAGCGGTTTTGTCTACAATTTCCAGATCCTCATACCTAATAACGGTGTCAACGTCAATGGGCATGATGGCTCCCGTCATGACTTCGATACATTTTTGAGAATCTAGCAAGGCTTTTTGTGGTGTGCCTGCAGCAGCGGTCGATTCAATGGTAAATGATCGCCTTCCCTTTTTGAAAGTTTCATAATCGATGGCGATACCATCCATCGTTACCCTATCAAAAGGGGGGAAGTCGCGGTCAGCTATTAAATCTTCCGCAAGATAGGCCCCAATACAGTCTTCTAATTTTCGGGATTCAATTGGGAAAGCACCTTTGTGTTCTTCTAAAATTGAAAGGGCTTTTTCGTAGGGGATAAAAGTATTTTCCATCGGTCACATTGGTCGGAGTCGGATTGCTTTAAAGTACGCCTGCCAATTTCTCCACTCCGCTCGAAATGGCAACCGCTAAGTTTTGGTTACCCACCAATACTACTCATGCTTTGCATAGCTTCCTTGGGAGACTTGCGCATTTTTTCTGCTACAAAGCCGTCTTTTGGCTTCAAACGTACTATCTCGCGGAATTTATCCGCCAGTTCTTCATCCGAAACACCTGAACGCATATAATCACGAATATTAAATACCCCATCATCATAAAGGCAACTTTTAATTTCGCCCTTTGAGGAAATGCGAAGTCGATTACAGGTATTGCAAAACGTTCTTGAAAAAGCGGCGATAACACCTATATTTCCTTTATAACCAGGAACAGAAAGCAAGCTTGCCGTGTCGCCATGCTTGCTCGGTAATTTTTCCAATTTTGAATAATGCGCTTTTAAATCCGCATGAATATCACGAGCGGAATACATTTCAACATTCTCCTTGTATCCTCCATTAAAGGGCATTTCTTCAATAAAACGAACATCTACTGGGTAGTCTTTGGCAAGTTCCGCTAAAGGAATAATATCTTGTGTGTTTATCCCTTTCATGATTACCGCATTGAGTTTGATTTGAAAACCATTATCGACCAACATATGAAATGTTTGCATCACCTTTTCAAAATCATCACGGCGCGTAATTTTGTAAAAACGTTCTTTGTCCAAAGAATCGATACTCAAGTTGATTTTGGTTATGCCCAATTGCTTTAATTTCGGAATATGTCTTTGTAAAAGGGTTCCGTTTGAGGTAATATGTATAGATTTAAAATCATTTATTTCAGCCGTATTCTCCAATAATTTCATGAAATCTTTCCGAAGAAAAGGCTCTCCACCTGTAAAACGGACTTTCCGAAAACCGATTCCCCCTAAGACCTTTAGCAATCGGGTAATTTCTTCATAACTAAGAAGATGTGCTTTTGGCTCATATGGAATGCCCTCGGCAGGCATACAATAAAAGCACCGTAAATTGCATCGGTCCGTTACTGCGATTCGCACATAATCAATTGTTCGGTCAAAGGAATCCTTCATGATTTAAATCAGTGATAAGAAGTTTCAATATAGCTATTTTTCGATATATTAGGAGGGCTATTTAAGAAAGAAATAAGAACTGCTTCAAAAATGAAAGAAATAAAATCGATACTCCAACTTTACAATTCTTTTAAAACCTCCAATGAAAAATGTGCCATTGCACAGGTCGTTCGTGTTGAGGAATCATCTTATCGCCGAGAAGGAGCACGGATGCTCGTTTTTGAGTCGGGTGTATTTGAAGGTGGCATTAGTGGCGGTTGTTTAGAAGGTGATGCTTTACAGCGATCTCAAATAGCCATTTTAAAGCAAGAGCCATCGATTGTCACCTATGATACTTCAAAAGAAAATGAAATAGGTGTGGGGTTGGGCTGTAATGGTGTTATCGACGTTTTGATTTCACCCATTTCGGAAAATTCTTCAACTTTGGAAATGTTACAGAAATGCGTTTCGGATAGAGGAGAGCATATCATAGCCACAGTTACCGCACTGAATGCCGATATCAACGAAATCACTTTAGGCAAAAGTTTTTACTATGACAAAGATTCCGCATCCTTAAAAGATTGCAAGCATGAGCGATTGCGAAATTTTCTTCAGGATAAAATTCAGGATGTCTTGGAAAACAAAAAATCAAAAACCTTTCAATTCGAAGAAGAAGGAGTAAAAGCGAGCGTCTTCATAGAACTGATTCCACCGCAATTTCATTTGGCAATTTATGGAGATAATTATGATGTGTACCCGATGTTGGAAATGGCAAAACTTATGGATTGGGATGTTAGTCTGGTAGGTAATGTACAAAAACTCAAAAAGGAAAAACTACGATCCGTTACCCATTTCTATCTCAAAGATGGTGAAGTACGACCTGAAATTGACCACCGTACTGCGGTCATCTTAATGGCCCATGATTATAAAACTGATTATGACAATTTGAAACAATTGATAAAGAGCCCTGCGCCTTATATTGCTTCCTTGGGGCCGCGAAAACGTTTTGACAAAATGATTGACGAATTCAAGGCAAACGGAATTGAATTTTCCGATGTAGATCAGCAACGAATTTTTGCCCCTTGTGGATTAGAAATCGGTGCAAATACGCCTGAAGAAATCGCAATGAGCTTGTTTAGTGAAATTATCGCTGTTTTTTCTGGGAAGATAGGTGGAATGCTACGAGAGAAAATTGGACCGATTCATGAGCGGTGAATTGAGTTTTACAAATGTGGGAATGATTGATGAGAAAGGTCCAACCAGAAAGAGGTAAAGAAAAAAGTATACTGCCAACGGAATACTTATTTAGACTTGTCTCTTGTACTTGAGCCTAAATCCTTCGCTCCCAAAGTATATTACTTTCCCTTTGATTTGTGACCTCATTCGCCACAATTTCTATAGCCTTTTCAATATCTTTTTCAGAAGTATATCTACCGATACTCAGACGTATAGAAGCATACGCTAAACTACGTTCAATACCCATGGCGGTTAACACGTGTGAAGGTTCGACTGATGCTGAATTACAGGCGGACCCATTTGATACGGCGATTTTTCTGCTCAAGGCTGTCAATAAACTTGCACCATCCACATAGGGGAAAGATACATGAACCGTATTGGGTAAACGTTCGCCGTTTGCATTATTGGAAACTGTCAATTCAATTTCAAGTAAACCAACTTCCAGTGCATTGCGTAGGGTTTCCAATCTCTGGATTTCTTCCTCCAAATTGGCATGAGCCAGTTCAATGGCTTTTGCAAACCCCACAATCAATGGGGTGTTAATCGTACCTCCTCGTTGTCCTTTCTGTTGTCCACCGCCTTGAATAAAACTTGGGAGCATATCTCCGCCTTCATTGTCTTTTACATAAACTAGTCCGATTCCTTTTGGTCCGTATACTTTGTGCCCTGAAAAACAGGCGAAATCGACCAAGCTTAAAACCTTAGTTAAATCGACTTTTCCCAAAGCTTGGGTAGTATCCGAAAAAAGCAGGCTTCCATTTTCATGGGTCAGTCTTGCAATTTCATCTAAGGGTTGAATAATTCCCGTTTCGTTATTGGCATTTAAAATTGAAACCAATATCGTATCTGGACGCAAGGTTTCGTTTAAGGTTTGTAAAGAAATCAATCCATATGAATTTACATCCAAATAGCTTATTTCAAACCCATCATCTTCTAAAAAAGCGCAGGTATCCAGTACGGCTTTGTGTTCGGCTTTGGTGGTAATGATGTGTTTTCCTTTGAGTTTCATCTTACGGGCAATCCCTTTTAACACCATATTTATACTCTCAGTAGACCCTGAAGTATAGATTAAACTGCTAGTAGAAATCCCTAAGCTTTTCGCTATAGATATCGTAGCATCTTCAACAGCATCCTTCGCCAACCACCCATAGGGATGATGACTGCTAGAAGGATTTCCAAAGTCTTCATGAAAATGAGGCAACATGGTGTCCACTACTTCTTTGGCACAGGGAGTTGTTGCATTGTAATCAAAATAGAGTTGAGAATACATTGTTAAGCCGTCATTTATGTATGAATATAAAGGTAGTGATTATCACAGAATAGCCTTAGGCATTAAAAATCAGAAAAGTATAAAGTGATTTTATTTTCCAGAGGATTATCAAATCGTTAAACAAAATCATAATATTTTGTGTCATCAAAAAAAATAAGATATATTTAATGCTTTCCTCTTAATTTAAATCTTAATTAATTATGATTCCAGCTAATTTCAACTATCACAAAGCAACTTCGCTCAAAGAAGCTATTGCTTTGTCTCAGGAGCTAGGTGAAGAAGCGAAGTATATGTCCGGAGGGCACAGCCTCCTTCCGATGATGAAACTTCGTTTTGCCACTCCTGAACATATTATTGATATCAGTAAAATTGAAGGCTTGTCCTATATCAAGGAGGATGGCGATATGCTAAAAATCGGTGCCTTGACGACACAAACGGAAATGGAGCATAATACTTTGCTCAAGGAAAACTATCCCATTTTTGGCGATGCGGTTTGGTTAACGGCGGATCCTTCGGTACGAAATTGCGGTACTATAGGAGGTAATGTTGCCCATGGTGATGCTGCCAATGACCAACCCGCATTGATGTTAGCTATGCGAGCAACAATTATTGCAGAAGGTATCGATGGTGAAAAGACAATTCCCATCGATGAATTTTTTCACGGTTTTTATATGACCGCGTTGGAACCCAGTGATGTTTTGACCGAGATTCAGATACCGAAGTCTACCAAAAATAGTGGTGGGGCATATTACAAAGTAGAACGAAAAGTCGGCGATTATGCTACTGCTGGGGTTGCCGTACATGTTGAATTGGACGAGGCTGGAGTTTGTCAAGAAATTGGCATCGGATTAACGAATGTAAGTGCAGTGCCTATGCGATTGGAACGTGGGGAAGAAGTACTGCGGGGCAAAAAAATCACAGACGACTTAATTGAGCAGATTGGTATTATCGCCGGGGAGGATTGTGAACCCGAATCCGATTTAAGGGGGTCGGAAGCTTATAAGCGGTCGATAGTGAATACAATTACCAAACGAATGTTGAACAAGGCTTTGGAAAGAGCAAGAAAATAAAGAAATAATGGCAAAACATAAAGTAACAATGACAATTAACGGAGAAAGCGTTACTGCCGAGGTAGATTCACGCTTGCTTTTGGTTCATTTTATTAGAGAGAATTTAGATATGACCGGTACCCACATTGGTTGCGATACTTCAAGTTGCGGTGCATGTACCATCTTGATAGATGGCAAATCGGTCAAGTCTTGTACTTATTTGACTGTTCGGGCAGATGGGGCCAATATCACAACCATAGAAGGTATTGCTGCCGATGGCACAAACCACCCACTGCAAAAAGCTTTTCATGACCAACATGGTCTGCACTGCGGTTTCTGTACTCCTGGGATGATCATGCGATCAATTGATATGTTGAACACCAACCCTAATCCTACGGAAAAAGAAATACGATGGGGTATTTCAGGTAATCTGTGCAGGTGTACAGGCTATAACAATATCGTAAAGTCTGTTCAGCAGGCTGCCGAAGAAATGGCCAAGGAAAAAGAAGCTACCGTCTAATCGCTAAAAAAGAAAATATGTTCTCATGTAAAACATCACCAGAGGTAGGCGGAATGGGCCACTCTGTAAAACGAAAAGAAGATGCCCGTTTTTTACACGGCAAAGGTAATTATACCGATGACGTAAAACTACCGGGCATGTTGAGTATGGTTATAGTGCGTAGTCCATATGCCTATGCCAAAATCAAAAGTATCAATAAGGAAAAGGCGCTGGCCATTGATGGCGTTTTGGCGGTAATAACCGGTGAAGACTTAGCGCAGTACAACCTGCATTGGATGCCAACCTTGCTTTCCGATTCACAAATGGTATTGCCTACTGATACGGTAATGCATCAATCTCAAGAGGTCTGTGCGGTTATTGCCACAGATAGGTATATCGCAGTTGATGGGGCGGAAGCTGTAGAAGTCGATTACGAACCTATGGCGGCTCTTGTAGATCCTTTTAAGGCACTCGATGAAGGTGCACCACTATTAAGACCGGATAAAGAAGGCCAAAAAGACAATCAAATATACCATTGGGAACGCGGCGAAAGGGAAAAGACGGATGCAGCCATTGCGGCCGCCGATGTGGTCGTGAAAGAGCGTATTCACTTGCCAAGAATTCATGTAGCTTCTATAGAAACTTGTGGCGTAGTGGCTTCCTACGATAAGGATACGGAGAAAATGTTGATTTATTTGACCTCTCAGGCACCTCATGCTATTCGTACTATTTTAGCATTGGTTGCTGGTCATGTTGGGCTATCAGAAGAAAAAATAAGAATTATCGCTCCGGATATTGGAGGTGGTTTTGGAGGAAAGGTACCTGTATACCCAGGTTATGTTATTGCCATTGCGGCTTCTTTTTTAATAGGAAAACCGGTGAAGTGGATTGAAGACCGCTCTGAGAATTTGGTAAATGGTTTTGCCCGTGACTATCACATGGATTGTGAATTGGCGGCAACCAAAGAGGGTAAAATTCAAGCCTTTAAGGTGTCAACCTTAGCAGACCATGGGTATACTGATTCTTCGGCGAATCCTTCAAAATATCCTACGGGAATGTTTTCTATCTGTACGGGTTCATATGATTACGAGCATGCCTTCGCAGAGTTGGATGCCGTGTATACCAACAAAGCGCCCGGTGGTGTTGCATATCGATGTTCTTTTCGTGTGACCGAAGCCGTGCATGCCATTGAGCGAATGGTCGATAAATTGGCAGCGGAAATAGGTAAAGATCCTGCGCAATTACGTTTTGAAAACTTTATAAAGAAAGAGGATTTCCCTTACGCTTCTCCCTTGGGGTGGAGTTATGATAGTGGTGATTACAAACAGACATTGGAAAAAGCCATGGATATGATCGGCTATGACGATTATAAAAAGGAACAAGCCGAGAAACGCGCCCAAGGAAAATTAATGGGAATCGGAATCTGTACTTTTACGGAAGTAGTGGGCGCCGGACCATCTAAAGACTTCGATATTTTAGGAATCGCAATGTTCGATAGTGCTGAGATACGCGTGCATCCTACGGGAAAAGCATTGGCACGATTCGGTACCAAGTCACAAGGACAAGGTCACGAAACTACCTATGCACAGATTCTTGCAGAAGAATTGGGGATTCCTTATACCGATATTGAAATCGACGAAGGCGATACGGATACTGCGCCCTACGGATTGGGTACATATGCGAGTAGAAGTACACCTACAGCAGGTGCCGCGGCCGCTATGGCTGCCCGTAAGTTGAAAGACAAAGGCAAGAAAATTGCAGCATACCTCTTAGAGGTAAGTGAAGACGATATCGAATGGGAAGTTGGAAAGTACTTTGTAAAAGGCGCTCCTGAAAAGTCTAAGACGATTCAAGATGTTGCTTTTGCCGCTTATACCAATATCCCGCCGGGAATGGAACCTGGCTTCGAGGCAACACATTACTACGATCCACCAAACCTAACCTTCCCCAACGGCGCTTACATTTGTGTAGTTGAGGTTGATGAGGAAACGGGGGCAATAGATGTAAAACGATTTGTGGCTATCGATGATTGTGGCAATATTATTAACCCAATGATTGTTGAAGGTCAAGTGCATGGTGGACTAACCCAAGGTATTGCACCTGCAATGTATGAGGGAATCGTTTATGACGATGAAGGCAATGTTTTGAACGGAACTTTGATGGATTATTTGGTGCCAACGGCGGTTGAATCCCCACATTGGGAAACCGGCCATACAATTACGCCATCACCACACCATCCATTAGGAGCTAAAGGTGTTGCTGAATCACCGACGGTAGGGGCACCACCGGCAATTGCGAACGCGATTATCGATGCATTGTATCCGTTAGGAATTAAGCATTTGGATATTCCCATCACTCCTGATAAGGTTTGGGATGCTATTCAAGTAGCAAAAGCAAAAGCGTAGCGCGAGCATCCCTAGAAGTAACAAAGTACAGAGTTGGGGAAATATAGGTAAAAGCGGTCCTCCTTCAGATGAAGTTGGCTACGGTAAGCGCTCTTGGAGTATTACCCGATAATGGTTAGGGGTTTGTCCGAAGACAATAAGCGATAGGCCTCAAAGACCAAAATTTTCAACAAATGTTTAACAAATTCTCCTTTATAGGGGAATGATACTAAAATTGGAATTGTATGAAAACGCAATTAGATAAATCATTTGAAGTGCCACAAAGCACTGAACTAGTCTGGGAACACCTAATCGACCCAGAGAAAATAATGGATTGTGTACCTGGAGTCTCTATAGATGAAAAGGTGGGCGATAATCATTACAAAGGAAAAGTAGGTATGAAGTTTGGCCCTATGGGCGTGAAATATAATGCCGATATCCATTATAATGAGATTGATGAAGCCAACCGAAAAATTATAATTACCGGTGATGGCGTAGATTCCAAAGGAAATGGGAATGCAGAAATGATGATGACCATTGATTTATCGGAGCGGCCTGAAGGCGGTGTTAAATTGGATGCCATTATGGATGTGACGGTGAACGGTAAGATTGCACAGTTTGGTTCACGATTGATTACGACCGTCTCCAATCAACTTTTTAAGCAATTCGTTTCGAATTTTTCAAAAAAATTGGCTGAAGCAGAAGCGGCAACGGCATAATTGCTATTGTAAATTTGTATTCATGAAGCTATGCCTCGGCATAGCTTTTCTAAATTAAAGCTATTGAATAAGGACATCAATGCGCTTATAAAAGATTTTTATGAGCATGACTATATTCTAAACGAAGAATTGGCAACTTCTATTTTTCTATTGAAAAATTTGGAGAAACCTCTTCTTTTAGAAGGGAATCCCGGGGTGGGTAAAACCATGTTGGCCAAAACCTTGGCAGAACATTTGGGCACGAAATTGATTCGATTGCAATGCTATGAGGGTTTGGATGTCAGTACCACTATTTACGAATGGAACTACCAAAAACAGCTTTTGCATATCAAGCTCTTCGAACAAGATGAGGATAAATTGGCGCTCCAAAACCAAATCTTTGGAATGGATTATGTCTTACAACGCCCCTTGTTACAATCGATAAGTGCAGATAAACCTGTCGTGTTATTGATAGATGAGATCGATCGGGCCGATGAGGAGTTCGAAGCCTATTTGTTGGAACTGTTATCGGATTTTCAAATCAGCATTCCCGAATTGGGTACCATACAAGCGAAATCAAAACCTTTGGTAATTCTAACTTCCAATCGAACAAGGGAATTAAGTGATGCCCTAAGAAGAAGATGCCTGTATCATTGGGTAGATTTTCCGTCAAAAGCCGGTGAAATTGATATTATTGCCAAGAAGCTTCCTAATATCGATGAAGAATTGGCTACGCAGGTCGTTATATTTATTCATAACCTTCGAAAGTCTAGCTTGCATAAACCACCGGGGATAGCAGAATCTTTAGACTGGGCAAAAACCTTGTTGCTCATGAATCAAACCCATATTACGGACGAGATTGTAAAAACAACCATTGGTAGCGTATTAAAGCACAAAGATGATGTGGAATTTGTTCGCAATAAATCGGTGCAAGAGTTTTTGTATCCTATAGCTTAAATGCGATTCAAGCGGAACCCTTTACCAAACCTAGCGCGCAGCGATAAGCGTACAACCGAAAAATATAAGATTTAAATTAAACTCTAACAGTTTAAGATACTTCAATTGATAGCAATAGAAAAAACATTCAAAGAGCGCCTTATCGACTTTACGATGTATTGTCGTGAGCGTCAATTTGTTTTGGGGCCACAAGAAACACGGGATGCTTTTGAAGTGGCGGAAAGAGGTTATGTTTTAGATCGGAAACTCTTTCAATACAGTTTAAAGTCTATTTACTGCAAACGCAAAGAGCATTTTGACCGCTTTGATGAGATGTTTGATCGCTTTTGGAGTCGGTATTATGAAGAGAAGTTGGAGCAGCGTAAAAAGCAAATACAGCAACTTAAGAAAGAGAAGGATACGGCTACGGTAATTTTTTTAGGTACCGAATTCAAGATCCCTAAAAAGGAGATCAAGGAACAGGAGGCCAAAGAGATCGTTGGGGCTAATGAAAGAATTCGCTTGCGAATGACAGATTTTTCAAAGGTTGATGTCACGTACAAAGAGAAATTGGAAGAACTAGCGGAAGAACTCTTTCATCAGATGAGTATGCGTTTTAAACGCAGGTTGGAGAACGCAAACAAGGGCAGAATTGATATCAGAAATACGATTCGGCATGGTATCGATAAAGGCGGCATGCTTTTGGATTTATCTTATAAGCGCAACCGAAAAGAAAAGCGTAAAGTGGTTTTTATACTAGATGTCAGTGGTTCTATGGATACGTATAGCTATTACCTACTGCGCTATGTTATGGTGTTAAAGAAGTATTTTAAGAGCTTAGAGTTTTTTACCTTTAGTACGCAGTTGACACATGTGACGCCATTATTGCGACAGGATAATGAAGAGGAAGTCTTAAAACAAATTGGGAAGAATGTACATTCTTGGTCAAGTGGTACGAAGATAGGGGAATCGTTAACAGAATTTCTCACCGTCTACGGAAGTAAGTTTTTGAGCCAAAAACATATTGTGGTGATTCTTAGTGACGGATTAGAAACTGGCAGTGTCACGGTCTTAAAAGAAGCGGTGAGAACCATTCGTAGAAAATGTAAAACCTTGGTATGGTTGAATCCTTTAAAGGGAATGAAAGGCTACCAACCCATTCAAAAAGGTATAGTGAACGTGATGCCCCATTTAGATGCTTTTGAATCTGCGCATAACTTGGATAGTTTATTAAAATTGGAAAAATTGTTGATGGATGTTTAACGAACTCGCCTTACAAATAGAAAAACACTTGGCCAGGGGCTCGAACTTTGCCATTGCCCAAGTGGTAGACCGAATCGCCCCTAGCTCAGGTAAAGTGGGTGACAAGGCCCTGATATTGGAAACCGGTGAACTCATAGGTTGGATTGGTGGTGGCTGTGTGCGAGGCATTGTCATCAAGGAGGCCTTGGATGTGATTAAAAGTAAACGTTACAGACGTGTGCGTATTTCCCCAGAAGGAGGAACGCGTTCCACTGCTACCTATAAAGAGTATGTAATGTCTTGTCAAAGTAAAGGAACCCTAGAAGTTATGATAGAACCTGTAATACCACAACCGGAATTGATCGTTGTCGGCAAATCGAATATTGCCAGAAAGCTAGTACAATTGGCTTCAGCTGCTGACTTTAAGGTATCCGTCATGGCGAACGATGCCGATGTACAAATGTTTCCATCGGCGAATAGTATTGCCGATGCTGTGGATTTCACCAATTTTCAAAATTTCATGAATACCTATATCATCGTTACCACCCAAGGTGAAGATGACGAGCTCTCCGTAAAAAAAGCCTTGCAGACTGTGGTCAAGTATGTGGGTTTTGTAGCAAGTAAAAAGAAAGCCGAGGATATCAAAACTTATTTAACCCATGAGGGAATCACCGAGGATCGCATCGGTCAATTGCGGAGTCCTGTTGGATTGGATATCAATGCCAAGCTCGCCAGTGAGGTCGCTATCAGTATTTTGGCTGAGGTCATAGACCATTTTAGAAATGGGAATGTTGCCTATTCGATGCCCGTGTATGAAAAAGAGAATGCAATGGAAAGGCCTTCACCAACAGCTGCAGAAGATAAATTTGCGGAAGACTATTATATCAACCCTGTTTGCAACGTACCGGTCTCCAAAAAGAACCCGAAACATATTGTAGAATATCAAGGTGAGAACGTGTACTTCTGTTGTGATGGGTGTAAGGTGAGTTTTGAGAAAGAGCCTAGCAAGTATGTTAAAACCAAATAGCTTTTCTTCGGTTTTTGTAATTTCAATTGTTACCAAAACTTCGTTCTATGAAAATACGCTGTACGCTAGTGTTGCTTTTTACAATGGTAATGGCGACCGCTCAAAGTGAATATGAACCCTCGAAAATCAACCCATATGGACTCAGAAACCCAAACGCACCCGAGCAATTGGATGATTTTAAACCCTTTATAGGATTGTGCGATTGTGATTCAGAACGTAGAAATCAAGATGGGGTTTGGACCGAACCGGTCAAAATGACATGGAAATATAAATACATCATGAATGGTAAGGCGATTCAAGATGAGACCCTAAAAGAGGATGGCGCACATTCAGGAAGTATTCGACAATTCAATGTAGACAGTTTAAAATGGTATGTTCATTATTATTCATCTACTTCAGCCACACCCACTTTATCTTCATGGGAAGGTGTTAAAAAAGAAGACGGCAAAATCATACTCTATAAACCGCAAAAAAATCCCAATGGTACAGAGGGCTTTTCACGATTGACCTTTTACGATATTTCAAAATCAGGTTATAAATGGATTGGTGAATGGGTTGATACCACTGAAACCATAACTTATACATTTTGGAAAATAAGCTGTACCAAACGTGGCGATTAGCAGCTGTCCTTCTTATGTGATGGATTTAAAGTAAGATTTGAAAAAGAGCCAGTGTAGTAGATAACATCTTGATTAATCTCCCGCGAAAGGTGTTCCAAAAATACCGACTGCCAGTTCTGCCCAAAAAAGAAGGAACAAAAACAATAGTCCAAGACAAAAAAGGAGACGATGCCTCTTCTTTTTTACTTTTCTTAAGACAAGATCACATAAAAAACCCGTTCCTAGAAGTAAAACCGCAGCAAGCATAAAATCAACTAATGACCATTGTACTTCATCAGTAAATTGCATTGCTACCAACGGAATCAACAGCAATAGTGCCGAAATCAATATAATAATATTGCCTCTTTTGTTTTGCATTTCATCTGTTTTTTCCTCTTAGGAAGGAGGGATTAAGGGAAATGTTATAACTATGGAGCGACATAAATTAAGCTCCTCGACTCGTTTCTGCGAACCCTACCATCACTTCACCTCGCCCATTCCAACTGCGTCGTTGCCTAAACTATTGCAAATAGCCTATTAAAAACCCGAAGGGTATCCGTTACTGCTTGCTCAGGGGGTAGTGCCGTATCGGAAATGCCTGATATCACACGCGAGATATCATGGTCGACACTTCCTTTTTGGCGCCAAGTACTTGGGGAGGCAACGGTTAAATAAGCCGAGAAATTATGGTGCCCCGAACCAGGGCGTTCTCCTATGATATGTATAATGCCTTTTTGACGGTTGGTAGCAAGCTGTCCAAAAAGGACTTCTCCACAGACATACCCCGCGCGCACTCTTCCATGTTTGATGACTAGGGTAGAATCACTTACAATATACTTGTCCTTTTTTAACGCCTTTTTTAAGCCAGTGAGAAAAGGGGCCAAATGTCCGTTGTCCATTAAGGCCCTTGGGTTGAGTCCGTCTGAAATGATGATTTGCACATCGGGTACTTCATTGACCCAAGAGGTGTTGATTTTCTTTAAGACCTGTCGTGCAGCTATAGGCAATTGCTCTCCACTTTCAGGATGGTATACATAGTCTTTTCGATCTTTGGAATTGGTGCTAATGGCCACTGCAGCTGGAATTGAAGCGGTAAAGGTAGGGTCTAAGGGGGTCCATAGGCTGACCTTCGCATCTTCATAAAGCGTATGCACTTCTTGGTCAAGTTCGGGGGTGAGATCCCAGATGTTTTCTCCAAATCCTTGCGCAATCGGAACGCCCCTTTCGCGAATTCGAGCGATACACTTTTTGCCATCGGCATAGATTTCGTTTTGGCTTCGGGAATCCCCTTTTGCCAAACAGTATTGGTAATACACCCAAATGGGATCACCAAAATGTTCGGTAGGTTTTCCGTTGGTATCCAACACTTCTATTTTTTTAAAGAAGTCCCACATGGCATCGTTCACCTTATACCCAAACTGCTCTCGTATTTTTACATGATTGCTGAAAGCCGTGGTCAAATAGCTTAGCATGGGGTCGTTTTTAGTGGGTAGCGCCATTAAATAGGCAGGGTTTGCCGGCATGACCTGTTCGATACACCAATCGAGATCATCAAGTGTAACATCCATATGAAGGGTAGAGCAAATATCCAAGCCGATGGTCAACCCATGTAATTTACCCATGACGGTATCTTCCAAACAACAACGCACCAATTGCTCTTTGGTGCGAAACACTTCAGGGCCGATAAAACCGGCCACATCATTTAAGAAGACCCAAGGCGTTTCTTCTGTTGTTTTAGATGCCGACATCTTTTGTTTTAAGGCACGCACAAAGCCATATTTTCGGGCCTCATGCAGGACCATATCAAAACCTTCACCATGGCCATTGGTGAAATCGGCACCTTGACCGGTTTCAGCATATAAGCCATAACGGCCATTTCGTTCCGCGACATGGCCGACCATTTTAGCTATGGTCACATCGAAAGTTTGGTTGGCGGCTTCCGTACCGGCCAAACTCTGAAACCAGACGCCCGTAGTACCCGGTTTTAGGTGTTCTGCCTGCGCTTGCACATCGATATGCGAAAGCACACAGTTGGGCAAGGTATCTTGTAAGCCAAAGCTTGTAATGATCTCAAAAAGGGCCTGCTCGATTTTTGCAACCGATTCCGGCTCACTGGAAACGGGATTCGTGCCCAACAACAAATCGCCAACGGCATAGGACCAGGCGTCAAAGACCTGCCAAGCAATATCTTCGGTATTATCAGTTGGGGAGTTGGGTTGAACCCGTGCACTGAGATAGCCCTTGCTGCCAATTTTGCTATTGGGCAGGGGGTTGAATATGTTTTGCCCGATGGATATCAATTCATCGTTGCTCATGAGTTTCACAAGGCAGCCGATGACATCACTGGTCAAAGTGGGCATGATAGCTTTAATGGCATCTTCAGATGCGGTCAATATAAATTGTTTCAGTTCGCCCACCGTCCAGTCTTGGGTCGTTTCTATTTTAAAAGTGGATTGTTGGATCAAGTCAAGAATGCCATCTTGGTAAAGTATGTTTTTATCGAGATCCACAAGTTTAGTTTGGCTGAGTAGCGTACGTGCATTAGTACGTGAAGCTTCGTTCTTTGCTGCAATACCCAAGGTCAAATCACCTTCTTTGAATTCATTGGCAGCTCCAATAATTTGGCGGTAGAAGCTAAGGTCCATTTTTCCGTGTTTGCGTCGGATAAACGAAAAAATATCTTCTCCTTTTAGCGGTGTGTCTACGACCACTCCTTCTACAGGTACAGTGGGATTTCGATTTGAGAAAAAATCGTAGCCTTGACCTAAAACTACCGAAGTGCTTAGCATACCTGTTTGTGTTAAGAATTGTTTGCGTGATATTTTGTCCATAACTCCTTCTAAGTGCTCCGTTAGCAGTACTATGGTCAAGCTGCTAGCGAAGACACTCCCCTAAGTTATAAAATATTCAACAGCTTTTTTAAGGATAACGATGGTATGTCGTCTTCTCATTAAAGGGTAAGGCATAAAAAAAGCCCATGAGAATGGGCTTTCAATTTTGAATTACGCACTTAGCGTGTTATTTTCCTTCGAACTTCTCTGAATACCGTTTCCAAAGTTTGGTTTGGTGGGTTTCTAAGGAGATGTTTCTACCGTCTATGAAGGCATGGGTCAATTGATTCGTACGCATATCCAAGGCGTCGCCTTCAGAAATAAATAGGGTAGCGCTTTTACCGACAGCCAAGGTACCGTGGGTGTCATCGATTCCTAAAATCTTTGCGGTGTTGCCCGTAAGCAATTGTAATGCTTTTTCTTTTTCAAGTCCTTGTCCTACTACTTGACCTGCATAGAAGGGGAGGTTTCTTGTTTGAAAGTTAGACGCTTCCCCATTTTGAAGGGCTACCAATAAACCTGCATCCATTAAGAGTTTAGGCAGTTTGTATGGTAGGTCGTAATCATCATCAGCCAGACTAGGCAGATTATGGGTGTACTGTACCAAAACAGGCACATTGTTTTCTTTCAAGAAATCAGTGATTTTGTAGGCATGGTAACCTCCGACAAGAACGATTGACTTCACTCCTGAATTTTTAGCCAAAGTTACTCCATCTATGATTTCTTTTTCGCCATCGGCGTAGACATATAAGCGTTGTACGCCGTCAAAAACACCCTGCATCGCAGCAAAAGCCGGATTCAATTCTTTTGAGGTGCCTTTGCCATAGGCAATTGCATTTTGCATGAATACTTCCACTTCATTTACTTGCTTTTGATAGTCTTTGTTGGGTTTCAATCCACGGGGTTCTCCCATCCACCAGCGGCCTCTTCTGAAGCTGGACGGCCAGTTCAAGTGAATGCCATCATCCACTTTTATCGCGGCATCTTCCCAGTTCCAAGCATCGAATTGTACAATGGAAGAAGTCCCCGATATACGACCACCTTTGGGTGTAATCTGTCCCATTAAAATGCCATTCGGACGCATACTTTCTACCACTCTCGATTCTGCATCATAAGCGATCAAACTACGTACATGGGGAATGATGTCCCCAATTTCATCACTATCATTACTCGCACGTACCGCATTGATTTCTTGCAGCCCCAATTGCTTGCTTGGGGCAATAAACCCGGGATAGACATGCTTGCCTGAAGCATCGATGACTTTTCCTTTAGTAGGTTCGCCTACGCCAAGTGCCGTAATTTTTCCATCTTCAAAAACCAAGGTGCAATTTTCTACGACCGTCCCATCACCAATATGTGCTGTAGCTCCTGTGATGCTAATAGCCTCCTTTTGTATGGAAGCTGGGGTTTGTTGCGCCCAACCCGTTGCCCCGATAGTGAGGAGAAGGGCGATGAATACATTTTTTAATTTGCTCATGTTAATATTTTTATATTTTCAACTTTTTAATTGTATTGTTCTCGATTACACCGGTCTGCTGAACAGGCAGGCTCGAAGTGACAGTGAAATTCTAATTTAGAACTTACAAGGTTTCGCAAGTCATTAGCTCCTTCTTGCTCATTTTCGGAGCTTGTGTTTTTCCACCATCTGCTTTTTCCTTTAACATCATATTGATGAGTTTGGTGCGTTCATTCTTTACCGATTCGCGCATTTTTTTGTCCTGCTCCATATCGAAATAAGTAGCACCTTCGATAATGGTTTTTTCCGCTCGTGCATAAACGGATAGGGGGTGGTCCGTCCAGAGCACCAAATCGGCATCCTTTCCTTCCTTAATGCTTCCTACGCGATTGTCAACATGTAAAAGTTTCGCCGGATTGATAGTCACCATTTTCCAAGCTTCCAATTCTGACATGCCACCATACTTTACGGTTTTGGCAGCTTCTTGATTTAATCGACGCGCCATTTCGCCGTCATCACTATTAATAGCAACGGTAACCCCCTGCTTATGCATAATGGCAGCATTATAGGGTATCGCATCTTTTACTTCGTATTTGTAAGCCCACCAGTCACTAAATGTTCCAGCGCCAACACCGTGCTTGGCCATTTTATCGGCTACTTTGTATCCCTCGAGAATATGCGTGAACGTATTCACTCTAAAATTGAATTTCTCTGCCACTTTCATCATCATATTGATTTCGCTCTGCACATAGGAGTGACAACTGATGAAGCGCTCGCCATTTAAGATTTCGGCCACCACTTCCATTTCTTCATCATAGCGATAGGGTTGTCCGCTTTTTTTCTTGGCATCGTATTCCTTTCCTCTTTGGAAATAATTCATAAAAACCTGCTCAACTCCCATGCGCGTCTGTGGGAATCTTGAAAAGCTTTGCCAGTTACTTTGCTTTACATTTTCACCTAAAGCGAATTTGATAAACTTAGGGGAGTTGTCGTAAATCATATTTTCCGGTGATTCACCCCACTTTAGTTTTAAGATAGCCGAACGACCCCCGATCGGGTTGGCAGAGCCATGTAATAATTGTGCCGAGGTAATCCCACCTGCTAATTGGCGGTAAATATTGATATCTTCATTATCTACAACATCTTCCATTTTTACTTCCGCTGTAGAGTTATGTCCCGCTTCGTTAATCGCTAGTGCCGCAATATGAGTATGTTCGTCAATGACCCCTGCGGTCAGATGCTTGCCGGTCGCATCGATCACCTTTGCTCGACCTGCTGATAAATCGTTTCCAATTTTGGAAATCTTACCATCTTTTATGAGGACATCCGTATTTTCAAGGATGCCGTTAGCCTCACTGGTCCAAACTGTTGCATTCTTAAATAGGAGCGTTTCCGATTTTGGCATCGTCGCAACGCCGAACCCTACATTAGGATAGGTCACCCCAACCATTTCCGGAGCAACCAAAGCTTTCTTTTCATCTTTTTTGTCAGCTATAAAATCACTGGTCTTTACGGCTGTAAAAGTAGATTCGTCTCCGTTTGGAAGCACTAATTTCCCACTGATATTATCGGAAGTCTTGCCGACCAAGCCCGTCATGCGATAACTTTTTTCGCCCTTATCCGTCGCAAAGGAAAGATCCAGCCAATCATCTTTATAACTGAGTTTCGACTTCAATTTGTTGGTGTCTTGTTTGATTTCGATTTTTGGTTTACCTACTTCTCCGGTAATGGCCATCTTATAGGACATACCCCCAGCGGACAATTCATAATTTCCGCGAATGTCTTTTAAGTTTCTATCGTTGATGACATTTTGATTTCCCTGAACCCAATTTTCATAGATAGTAGTGCCTTTATCGAAAATGCCTCCTGAAGTAATCAAGAAATTCGCTTGTCGCCCGACTTGTAAAGAACCGATGCTACCAGATTTCCTTAAAATAGAAGCAGGAATCGTAGTCAAAGCCTCTAAGGCTTTGGTTTCTGGAAGTCCATATTTGATGGCCTTCATCATTTTCTCTTTAAATTTTGAAGGTGATTTCAAATCATGGGTGGTAAATGAAAAAGGAATGCCGTTATCAGCAAGTATCTTCGGATTGGAAGGCGCTTGGTTCCAATGCCGCATGTCTTTCAAGGTTACCATCGTCGCGGCATATGGATTGGAGACATCATAAGCATCGGGAAAATTCAGTGGAAGAATGAAATTAGCACCCGTACCTTTTATTTCCGCAATGCGCTCATATTCATCACCGCCACCTAGAATGGTATATTGAATGCCATTGGCATCACCTATTTTGTCCGCTCTTAAAGCATGACCCTTATCTTTCGCTTCAAAAATCTGCACCAAGCCTTTATTGGCATTAAGCGCTTCTATTGATCGGTCTTTCGTATCGGAATTTCCAGCAGCATACCATTTTGCATCTGAATAGAGTTGACGAAGCAAAGCCATAGACCCCATGAGTGAAGTGGGGTACGATTGTTTCTTGATCACACTTTTTGAAAACGATACGTATTGTGCCGACTTATCATCTAAAATGCGGTTTGCATCATTGCCCGTTCCATTGAGGGCCACTAAAACGCCCGTGCCGCGTACGACGCCATCATGTATATGAGAGTTGACGACACCGAAACCGGCATCACGCAATTCTTTGGCTTTTTTATCATCGTATTTGAACTTGTCTATGGCATTGTTTTCTGGCATGATATGCTCATTCCAGTAAAAACCTTCACGACTTGAATCGTATTGTGAGGCTCTACCACCGCCTGGCTTTCTTTTAGGTTGTTCTACTCCGAATTTCGAATACACATCGATAAACGAAGGATAGATTGAATGGCCCTTTAAATCAACGACCACTGCATTCTTGGGCAGGTTAACTACTTTGCCGACCTGCTTCACTTTTCCATTTTGGATAAGCAATGTACCACCCTCTATAATTTGTGATGGGGTCACATATATCTTTGCGTTGGTAAAAGCTGTAAAATTGTTGTTTTTTGATTTTACACCGCTGTTTTCAGGAAAGTAATCTTGAGCAAACAAGCTGGTGCCACACCAAAGTATGGCGAGTGCTAGAATTCTTATTTTCATTTTTGTAAAGTTGATTAATTAGTCCTTCTAAAAGTAAGGGAAGTAGCGGAATTTATAACCTGTTAGGACTATTTTAACATATAAAAATAACTTCAAGCGCAAGTATCAAGTACAGGCTCAAAACACTAGTTGCTTTTGAATTTGACGCTTGAACTTGAACTTTTTTATAATGGATAACGTTTATGATACCCCACCATTAAGTCCACAACCTTGCCATAACTCTGGATGCCGTCTTCTTGGTTGTTCGCTTTTAGAAAAGCACTGAACACGGATTTGAAAACAGGCTCAAACGGATTTTCATAAGCCTCATGATATTCTTGAAGTTCCTTGTAGTTTTTGATGACCCCTTCGTTGAGTTGTGCATACAATTCTCTTGAAGCATTTTCATCAGTGCGGTGTACTGCATTTAGACAGTAACTTAGGGCATAGGCGTAAGCCGAGTATTGAAAATAAATGTCTTCGTTTTTGACAGTCACCAAGTAGCCGATAAAGTTGGTTTCATTTTCAGCTGAATAGCCAACTTGATGCCCGATTTCATGACCACTCACTACAGGAAAGCGAAACAAAAGTGTCTTTTCATTAACTTGAGCCTCATTAGTAAAGGGATTCAAATAGCCTCCAATACCCATATAACTAGAAGGTAAACTATATATTGAATTTTTAATGCTCGGTCTGTGATAATCCAGAAAAGGCAGCTGTTGGGCAAGTGCCTCATAATTGCGAATGGTTTTCTCGAAAACTTCGTTTCTGGTATAGGGTATTTGAACTATTAGAGTGCTATCTCCTGTAATTTGGACTTGAATTTGATTGGTCTTTTGAATTAAGTCCGAAGTAAGTTTCTTGATGTCTTCGTAGGTAGCTTCATTCTGAATTCCTAATCTGTTCGACAAGGGTTCACGGTAATAGTTGAGTCCCCAGACAAGGTTAAATGTAAAATAGAAAATAGACAAGACCATGACAACGTCGCGAAGAAAAGCAAGTTTGTTGGCCTTGATTTTTTTTCTTCTAATGATAAGGTAACGCAGGCCCAGTGCGATTAAAAGTGTATAAATAATTTCGCCTACGGAAAAGGGAATCCAACCGAAAAGTGTTCTAAAAAAAGCGCTTACAATCGGATAGATGCCATTGCTATAATATTTCTCTATCAAATCTGGCCTGCTACTTAACCAAATTACAATGGCGATTTGCGGAATAATACTCAAGGCAATACCATTGCGAAGTTTATTTTTCAAGGTCGTTCTATAGACACGCATGAAGACAAAAATAGCCAATTAACTACCACACTAATTTTTGAGGCCGTATTTTTAGGAAAAAATTAAATTCTACTATGCCTATTGAAGTAAGAGCCCTCGAACCCAAAAGTATCTGGAACAAATTTGCGGATTTAAATGCGATACCCCGACCTTCTAAAAAGGAAGAGCGTGTTATTCAGTTCATGATGGATTTCGGGAAATCATTGAATCTAGAGACTTTTTCCGATGCAGTGGGTAATGTCATTATTAGAAAGCCTGCTACTTCGGAAATGGACGACCGAAAAATGATTACACTACAGTCCCATTTGGATATGGTTCATCAAAAAAACAGCGATACGGTTTTTGATTTCGAAACCCAAGGCATTGAAATGTTTGTGGATGGAGATTGGGTCAAGGCCAAAGGCACCACACTTGGCGCCGATAATGGAATGGGAGTGGCCGCTATAATGGCCTTGTTGGAAAGTACCGATATTCCACATCCTGCTCTGGAAGCCTTATTTACAATAGATGAGGAAACCGGTATGACCGGTGCAATGGGACTCGAAGGAGGTGTTTTGCAAGGTGAGATTTTATTGAACTTGGATACGGAAGAGGATGATGAAATAGATATTGGGTGTGCGGGCGGAATCGATGTTACTGCTTTAGGTGCGTATCAATTGGAATCAGTAAATCCCCGTTATCAGGCGTATAAGGTTGAAGTTAAAGGTTTGAAAGGCGGGCATAGCGGAATGGACATCCGCAAAGGATTGGGTAATGCGAATAAGATCATGAATCGCCTGTTGTACCATAGTGTTTTTCAATTTGATGCTGGTCTCTGTGAGGTTGATGGGGGAGGACTTCGAAATGCAATTCCTCGAGAAAGTGTGGCCACAATCGTTGTGAATCCTGCGAATGAGGAATTTCAAGATAGGTTTCATTCTTGGGCCGAGGAGATAAAAAAAGAGCTTTTAGTAGTAGAGCCAGATTTGATGATTTCTTTGGGCGCAATTGAATCACCTGAAAATAGCATGGAATATTCGAAAGTTCGTGATTTTGTGAGGAGTATGTATACGGCACATAATGGCGTATATGCCATGAGCGCTTCAATTCCCGATTTGGTTGAAACTTCAAATAACATTGCTAGGATAGTCGTTAAGGATGGTGTTATAAAAATAAGTTGCTTAACACGTTCTTCGGTAAATTCTGCAAAGATGAATTTGGCCCATGCACTTAAGTCAGCTTTTGAACTGGCGGATTACAAGGTCACTTCTGATGGGGCCTATCCAGGATGGAATCCGAATCCGAATTCGGAAATTTTGAAGGTGTTGAAATCTAAATATGAAAGCATGTTCGAGGAAAAACCAAAGGTAGTGGCTTGTCACGCTGGATTGGAATGTGGCATTTTGGGTCAAAATTATCCCGATTTGGATATGATCAGTTTCGGACCAACTATTCGTGGGGCTCATTCTCCTGATGAACGGGTTCAAATATCTTCAGTTCAAAAATTCTGGAAATTTCTCAAAGCCGTTTTGGCAGATAGCCCAAAAAGGAAATATAGAAAAGGAGGCGGTATTTAATGCCACTCCCTTTTAAAAAGGGTATTTGAGATTATACTTTTTGCAATTTTACTTCTTGGGTTTGTTTAGGGTCTTTTCCATATTGGTTTTCCCCATTTTCCCCATGTATTACAGCTAGCACAATCGAATAGATAGGAATTAAAAGATACCACCCGCTTTTGCCAACATCATGCATTCTGCGGACTCCCACAGCTAAACTAGGTACTAAGACGGCGAAGGTATATAAGACCGCTACAAATAACAATGCTGGCACTTCTGCGGCAGAAGCTAAGATTTGAAGTCCGTATGCACATATCATATTGAATAGGAAGAACATCCAAAACTCTTTTCTTCTTGCCCTTCCGCGAAAGTCAGCATACTGACTCATCACTTTTAAGTACCAATTCATCCGTAGTGTTTTAGTTTTATGAATTGCTTTAACGGGCTATATTTAGTACTATTATTTTTTTTAGATGAACTGCATGCGAAAGTCTAAAAATTCGATGAAAGGTATCTCCTCATCAAAATTAAGGTGTAAATATGAGGGCGTATGATATGGATTTATTCTAAATAATTCCCTGATGTTTCTGCTACGGGTTTGCGAGTTTTCCTCCCTTTGAGGGAGGTCGGAATAGTCTTTTTGCAATTTTGGGTGGGCCAAAATGAAATCAGGGAAATATCCTTATCACAGATTTCAAAACTGTCTCTTAGATCTTTTATTGGACCATACCTGTAATTTCCAAATCGAAAATGAGATCGGCATTGGGTGGTATTGGTCCTCCACCTTGTTCTCCGTACCCTAGATGTGGTGGAATAAACACACGAATTTTATCGCCTACCTTCATGGTCATCAAAGCCTCCTTGAAGCCGGCTATAAGTTGTGCTTCCGGACTATATTGCATGGGAATTGCTTCATAGCCACGAGCCTGATCCCTGTTCCAGTCAAATTTATTGTACTTCATGGCGATATCTTTATAGTTGCTATCGAACAAAGTACCATCTTCCAAATAACCAGCATACATGACCAATACTTCTTGGCCCATTTTTGGTTTTTCTCCGTTACCTTCTATTTGACTCAAAATCTTAAGGCCTGATGGTAATACTTTGGCCTTTTCTTTATCGGCTGGAATTGCAGCTGAAAAAGCTGCCGCCGCTTTTAGGGCTGCCGCTTTCTTCTCCGCTTTTTCCTTTGCAAGCGCTTCTAAACGTTCTCCTTCACTAGCGAAATACTCGGTCAATACTGCAACCGCATCGAATTTTTTGGCGTCTTTTCCATTTCGAATGATTTCGATAGTATTCATTTTTACCTCACTAACAGGTTTGTTTCCTGCAGCTACTGGAACATTGGCAATAGAGTCTAAAATTGGCATACCCAATACAACTTCCCCAAAAACAGAATGCTTATTATTCAGCCAAGGCGTCTCCTTATGCGTAATAAAAAATTGACTACCGTTTGAAGTGGGGCCAGAGTTTGCCATGGAGAGAATTCCTTTTTTAGAGTGTACTAAAGAATCATTGAACTCATCCATAAATTTGTAACCAGGGTTTCCCATTCCTGTACCCAAAGGGTCGCCACCCTGAATCATAAAATCTTTCATAACTCTATGAAAGGTAAGACCATCATAAAACTTTTTGCCCTTGTACTCTTCACTTACAAAAGTGTTTGTGCCTTCAGCTAGTGATATGAAATTAGCGACGGTAATCGGCGTTTTTTCATGCTCTAGTTTTACCACGATATCACCTTTGGTAGTTTGTATATCGGCAAAAACACCATCGCCTAATTCAGGATACTTACTTGACTTACAGCTCGTTAATGCAATGCTTATAGCTATTACTAATAGATACGCTTTCTTCATAATTATTATAATTAATTGTCATTTCCTCAATGAAGGAAATCAAATTTCGTTTTTTGAATTGTTTATATACTTTTCTATAGTTATTTACTTAAAAACCCTCTTGTTGTTTTTCTATTTTTAAAATGGTCAAAGTTGATTTCAATGGAATATTGGCACCAATTTTATTATTATCTCCGTGATAACCATAAGCTAAGGAGGAGGGAAATAAAAACGTTGCCGTTTCATTTTCCTTTAGCAAAGGAACACTATTTCTAAGTCCGGGAAAAAGATCTAGTTTGCTCGCCAAAAACTTCCGAATACCAATATCTTTCATTTTATAAATGGTATCATTTGATAAACTAACGATATTATAGGTGAGCGTCACCAAATCATTAGGTTCCAGTTTTTTTGTCGAGACTTCGTCTTTAACATTGTAATAGTACCAAGAACCCGAAGCGCTTTGTAGATAGGTATGCACTGAATCCCTGGCAATAATTTCCTGAATCAATTTTTCTTCTTTTGCCAAAAGTGCTCGTGTACGCTCAATGGATGCTTTGAACGAGCTTCCCGAATTTACCTTCACCGGTTTACGAGGTTCAGGTCCTTGACAGCTGATCAGGCCAACTAGAAAAATTAAAAAGCCAAAATATTTCATGCCATTAGTTTGTCTTTGTAGTGCTCTAATAATGAAACAAAATGTGCTGTAGTTTCTTTCATGTTAGTATCACTTTTTCCACCGGCAGCATTATTATGGCCCCCACCGTCAAAGTGATTACGCGCAAATTCGTTTACTGAGAAATCACCTTCTGATCGGAAGGAAATTTTGATGATCCCTTCTTCTCTATTTTCAATAAAAATAACTGCAAAACGAATATTTTCAATTGTCAAGCCGTAATTTACAAAACCTTCTGTATCCCCTTTCTGATAGTCATAAGTATCAAGTTCTTCTTGGGTTAATGTGATATAAGCCGTTCGATATGCGGTTAAGATGACCATATTCTTTAGAGCACAACCTAAAAGATGTAAGCGACTGGGTGAATTAGTGTCGTATATATGGTTGTGTATTTTTGTATTTTCAGCACCCTTTTCAATGAGCTCTGCAACAACTTTATGTGTTCTACTTGTTGTCGATGAAAACTTGAAGGAACCCGTATCGGTCATGATACCGGTGTACAAGCAGTTTGCTATTTCCGGGGTAATCTTGCTTGTGTCACCTAGAAACTCAATAAAATTGTAGACCATTTCACAGGTCGAACTCATGAGTACATCCGAATACATGATTTCCGCGTAATCGGATGGCGCCTGGTGATGGTCGATCATCACAAAAGTCGCCTCCTTTTCCTCTAAAACAGCGTGCATTTGACCTATTCGTCCCAAGTGGTTAAAATCTAAAGTGAATACCACTGTAGCATTTTCAATAGCCTCTTTTGCTTGCGAATTCTCTCTTTCGAAGTTCAAAATATGCGCGTTACCCGGTAGCCATTTCAAGAATTTCGGGTAATCATTCGGTGAGATAATAACGGCCTTCTGGCCTAAATTACTAAGGTAATGCCATAGCGCCAAAGTGGAGCCAATTGCATCCCCGTCAGGGTTTTTGTGCGGGACAATCACAATTTTTTGAGGTACTGAAAGAAGTTTTTTTACCGCCGCTATGCTCGCTGAATTCATGCGGGCAAAGATACATAAATATAACACAGACGTAAATCCTAAAAAGCTATTTTTGTTAAACCAATAGAGACCTTTAGATGATGAAGTTAGCACTGCCAATTTTAACCATTTTTACTTTAGTCGGATGTCAGAGCATCAAAGTGCCCGTTATAGATTCTGGCCAAAAAGCGGATTTTACAATTGCCTTTGGTTCCTGTAATAAGAGTGATTTGGAGAATCTATTATGGGACGATATTGCAGATGCAAATCCCGATGTTTGGATATGGGGCGGAGATAATGTGTATGCCGATACGGATAATATGGATAAGCTCCGAAAGGAATATAATGCTCAAAACGAAGTTCGGGGATATAAAAAGTTGAAGAGGAGTGTCCCTGTAATAGGTACTTGGGATGACCATGACTACGGATTAAATGACGGTGGTGTTGCGTTTGAAGCGAAGAAAGGAAGCCAACAACAGTTTCTTGATTTTATTGGCGTGTCGAAAGATAACCCTAGAAGGTCACAGGAAGGAGTTTATGCCAGTCATGACTATACATTAGCCTTTGGTAAAATCAAAGTCATTGTCTTGGATACCCGTTATTTCCGGACGGCATTGACCCCGGATACGGAAACGGATAAGAGAACGAAGCCTAATGACTATGGGCAAGGCACAGTTCTGGGGGAAACGCAATGGAAATGGCTAGAAAATACGCTGCAGACTTCCGAGGCCAATTTCAATGTTATTGTAAGTAGCATTCAGTTTTTGTCGAATGAACACGGTTTTGAATGCTGGGGCAATTTTCCCCATGAGGTCGATAAGCTAAAAACGCTTATTTCAGAATCAAGGGCTAAGGGTGTTCTATTTTTATCAGGTGATCGCCATATCTCAGAATTCTCGAAAACCACCATTGAAGGATTGGATTACCCTATCATTGATTTTACAAGCAGTGGGCTCACGCACGCCTATTCAAAGTTTAGCGGAGAACCGAATCCGTTTCGAGTGGGGTCCGTTATTAGCACCGAAAGTTTCGGGCTATTGGAGTTCAACTTTCTGACCAATACGATAGATTTTCTAATGGTCGGCGATGAAGGTGTGGTTTTTTCAAAGTTGGAACAATCGTACTAAAAATTGTGTGTTGTTAAATAAAAGCTATTTTTGCACAAAATTTTGAAAGATGACCACAAACAGAACTTTTACAATGATTAAGCCCGATGCCGTTGCGAATGGACATATCGGTGGAATTTTAGATAAAATTACATCTGCGGGCTTTAAGATCGTTGCAATGAAATATACGCAATTAAGCCGCAGAGATGCTCAGGAATTTTATGCGGTTCACAGAGAACGTCCTTTTTTCGGCGAATTGGTTCAGTTCATGACCCGAGGCCCTATCGTTTCAGCAATCTTGGAAAAAGATAATGCTGTTGAGGATTTTCGTGCACTGATCGGGGCTACTAACCCGGCTGAGGCTGCAGAAGGCACCATTCGTAAGATGTATGCTACCGATATTGCGGAGAATGCTGTTCACGGTTCAGACAGTGATGAAAATGCTACCATTGAAGGGGCATTTCACTTCTCGGGAAGAGAAATTTACTAACTCAGTATATTTTGTCTAGAAACCCAATGGGCAATGTTCGTTGGGTTTTTTGTATTGTAGCATTAAATACGGCACTTTAGCGCAAGACTAATTTCTTCACCAATTCCTTCCCTAACTCTTCATTGAGCATTACGATAATTCTTGATTTACCATGACTGAGTTCCTCACGTAATACGGATGAAGACAATGACACGAAAAGGGTATCGTTTCGTAATTCTACGGCAGTAGTATAATTGTTTACACCATTTCCCATAAGACTGACCCAGGCCTCTTTGACGTTTACCCGGTCCATTCCCTTTTCAAGCTTATTGGCTTTGATAAATTCTTGAAGGGCTTCCTCCATGTTTAAATTATCATTTTTCCGTTTCGCCATTACTGATTCAGGTGCATAGGTTCGTATCTCTTATAGCCATAGGTCATTGAATCTTGATTGGTTACTGAAAAGTTGTCTTTGGAAATACTCATCAACTTTTCACTCCATGAATTGGTACTGCCTTTGTAATTTAAATCAAATCCTTCCCCATTCTGAACAATAGTAAAAAGTTCCGCATCATTTGATGTTTCAAAGGTACCGTTGAATTTTGGCTGTACTTTTTTTCTAAAACCCTTCATGCCATCCAGTTCTATATAATCTATTGTTGTGCTTGACATGAAATCTTTGGTTTCTCCGTTCGGGAAGCTTACTTTTTCAATTTCCCAATAGCCATTCAGAAGTTGTAAATCTTCCTGAGGTACGTTAGGGCTACATCCAACAAGTAAAACCAGCAAAATCGAAAGTACGCGCATTCTCTTACAATTTAAAGATTTTATAGGTTTGATGGATGGTTTTTACAACATTTTCCGTGCGCTCTGCATGCGTGTCACTTATAAAAATTTGTCCGAATTCCTCGTTGTCTACTAAATCTACAATATGAGCAACCCTTTCTTCATCAAGTTTGTCGAAAATATCATCAAGCAAAAGCACTGGGGTAGTGCCAGCCTGTTCCTTTATAAAATGGAACTGGGCAAACTTTAAAGCGATCAAAAATGATTTCTGTTGTCCTTGACTACCGAATTTTTTTATAGGATGTCCGCTAATTGTAAAATGTAGATCATCTTTATGAATCCCCACACTTGAGTATTGTAAGGCCCTATCGCGGTCAATGTTTTTTTCTAAAAGCTCAAGTAATCCACTATTTAATAATTTGCTTTCATAGGTCAATGCAACTTCTTCGTTATCACCTGAAATGGCAGCATATTGTGACTTGAAAATTGGAATGAAAGCTTCCATGAACTGGGCTCTTTTTTCAAAAATCGGAGTTCCGAATTCAGTAAGCTGTTCGTTATAAACGGAGAGTGAGGTTGCGTCAAAAGTTTGATTGGCCGCGAAATATTTTAATAAGGAGTTGCGTTGTGAAAGAATTTTGTTGTATTTGATAAGACCTTGTAAGTAGTTTTTATCGGATTGTGAAATGACGCCATCCATAAATTTCCGTCGCGTTTCGCTTCCTTCAATAATCAAATCACGATCCGCAGGTGAAATGATAACCAAAGGCAACAACCCTATATGGTCAGAGAGGCGCTCATAGGCCTTGCCGTTTCTTTTGATAATTTTCTTGGCTCCTTTTTTATAACTGCAGACTATTTTTTCTTCGCGGGCTGCCTTTTCAAAAGTACCGTCGATGACAAAAAAGTCTTGTTCATGCCTAATGTTCTGGGTGGCAACCGGATTAAAATAGCTTTTTCCCAAAGTAAGGTGGTAAATGGCGTCCAAAACGTTTGTTTTCCCAATGCCATTGGGGCCAACAAAACAGTTGATTTTACTGTCGAATTCAAAATCTTGCGATTCGAAATTTTTATAGTTGATAAGTGAGAGATTCTTTAAAAGCATTCCGAAAACAAAGGGATTTTAATTTGTATCGATGGAAGACTTGCAAAATATCGAAAAATAACGAATAAATACCCCTCAGGATTTCAATAAAAACTTTATTTTTGCGCGACCAATAAAAATATTGATGGCTACATATAAAAAGAGGGGTTTCAAACCAAAAAACAAGGCAGAAGGACAACTGTTAGACGAGCAGGGGAGTACAACTGCCGAGGTGTTTAGCACTTTGGATGAGGGCGCTTCGAAAAGTGAGGAGTGGGTATCTAAAAACCAAAATTACATTTTGGGTATAATTGGTGTTATTGCAGTTGGGGTGCTTGGTTATTTAGCCTATATGCAGTTTGTGCAGAACCCAAAGGAAACAATTGCAGCGAATGAAATGTACTATCCACAGCAGTATTTTAATGAAGCCCTGAATAATCAGGCAGCAAAGGATTCTCTATTTAACCTTGCCCTAAATGGTGCAGAAGGCAAATACGGATTTCTTGACATTATAGACGAATATAGTGGTACAAAAGCCGCGAATTTGGCTAATTACTCAGCCGGGATGGCTTATTTGAATATGCAAAAGTATCAAGAGGCTATAGCACATCTTGAAGATTTTTCTTCTGACGATGCCGTTCTAGGCGCCTTGAGCAAAGGAGGTTTAGGTGATGCTTTTATGCAACTCGGCCAACCTAAGGATGCTTTGGGGTATTATGAAAAAGCACTAGCGCATAGTGATAATGACTACACCACACCGAGATTTTTATACAAAGCTGGCGTCACCGCTATGGAATTAAATCAAAACGATAAGGCCTTGCAATATTTCGAGCGTATCAAGAATGATTTTTCTTCATCTGACGAAGCTAGAACAATTGATGCTTTCATAGGGATGGCCAAAAGTGGTAAGTAATGGCTACGGCAAATAAAAATTTATCGGTTTACGATAAAGCGACGATCCCAAACGCGAACGACCTTCGGTTTGGGATTGTTGTTTCTGAATGGAATTCGGAAATTACTGAAGGACTGTACTCTGGTGCTGAAGAAGCGTTAATCGATTGTGGCGCATCCCAAGAAAATATTGTTCGTTGGAATGTTCCTGGAAGTTTTGAATTGCCTTTCGGGTGTAAAAAATTATTGGCATTTGAAAAAGTCGATGCGGTCATTGCCATTGGTAGTGTTATTCAAGGCGAGACCAAACATTTCGATTTTGTTTGTAATGCTACAGCACAAGGCATTATGGATTTAAATATTCAAACTGATGTACCGGTTATATTCTGCGTACTAACTGATAATACGCTTCAGCAAGCTCAAGACCGAAGTGGCGGAAAGCATGGTAATAAAGGCGTAGAGGCCGCGATTGCTGCTATTCAAATGGCTTCGCTTTAAGAGCTACAACGTATTTAAATTAGATTCTTAAATCTTATTTTGCCCATAAAGGAAATAGGAAGACCACATAGTGCAAGGACATTTAGAACTTCGTATTTTCTGTTAACAAAAATTGGCATTTGAACAACGGCATGTTTTTTGATTTTAAGTAACTTTGATAACAGTGAAAAAAAATCCGTGATTTGAGGTTAAAAGGTTTCAAGCTTAAGAAAAACAGTACGTTCGTCTACGTACCACGATACTCCAAAGACGAAAACAAAGACAATAGTTTCACTGTTGATTCCAAGTTTTCGAAGTATCGTGAATCCGCTAAGGCTTCAGGTCTCAGAGGTCAATGGGGCGATGCAAGAGCTGCCAGTAGAAACCGTAATAACCGTGAAATCAATACGAGACTGATTATTATTGCCGCTATTCTTATTTTCATAGTACTTTGGATCTTTGATTTTGACCTTTCTATATTCTTCGGCAAGTAATGGCGGATATTATTCAACTCCTTCCTGACCATGTAGCTAATCAAATAGCAGCAGGTGAAGTTGTGCAACGGCCGGCTTCCGTAGTAAAAGAATTGCTTGAAAATGGCATCGATGCAGGGGCAAGTAGCATTAAACTTATAGTGAAAGATGGCGGAAAGGCACTCATTCAAATAGTGGATGATGGAATTGGCATGAGCACCACAGACGCTCGTCTAAGTTTTGAACGCCACGCCACTTCCAAAATACAGAAGGCCGAAGACCTTTTTAATCTCAATACCAAGGGTTTTCGCGGTGAGGCCTTAGCATCGATAGCGGCCATTGCACATGTAGATATGCAAACTAAACCAGCGGATACTGAACTGGGAACACATCTGAAGATAGAAGGCAGCAAAATCATATCACAAGAAGTGGCCGCGGTATCTAAAGGGACTTCAATAGCAGTGAAAAACCTTTTTTTCAATATCCCTGCTCGCCGAAACTTCTTGAAATCAAATCATGTAGAATTACGCCATATTACAGATGAATTTCATCGTGTGGCACTGGCGCATCCGTCAATTGCTTTTCAATTTTATCATAATGGTAGCGAATTGTTCAATTTGCGCAAAGCCAATCACCGGCAACGAATCGTGCATATTTTTGGGACAAAGACCAATCAAAAATTGGTTCCGGTGGTTGAAGATACCCAGGTTGTAAAAATTTCGGGATTTATCATCAAACCCGAATTTGCAAAAAAAAGTAGGGGGGCACAGTTTTTCTTTGTGAACGGCCGGTTTATTAAAAGTCCGTATCTACATCATGCAGTTGTGGCTGCCTTTGAAGGCCTTATTCGTTCTGATACCTATCCGGGTTATTTTTTGTACTTAGAGGTTGATCCAGGTTCTATCGATATTAATATTCATCCCACCAAGACAGAGGTGAAATTCGATGATGAACATACTTTGTACGCCATTTTACGATCAACAATAAAACATGGCCTAGGGCAATTCAATGTGATTCCCTCGCTAGATTTTGAGCAAGATCAGAATTTGGAAACCCCATATGCCTATAAAAACCGAGAAGCATCACCACCTCAGGTGAGGGTTGATGCGAGATTCAATCCTTTTCAAGAAGTTTCACAAAAAAAAGGAGCAGCACATAGTTATAAAGGAGGTATGACGTCTTCAAGTGGCGCTAGCACTTGGGATAGTTTGTATGTTGGTCTGCAATCTGAAATGGACTCAAAAGAGGATTATGGCAGTTTAAAAATTGAATCCGATACCATAACGGGTTCTATTTTTGAAAGCAAAAACGAGTCTGAAGCGAACATTGCCACGACCTTTCAATTGCGAAGAAAATATATAGTCACGACCATCAAATCGGGCATGGTGGTCATTGACCAGAGTAGAGCACATCAACGTGTGCTCTATGAGAAATTTTTAAAGAATATTACCATTAAAGTGGCCGCGAGTCAGCAATTACTTTTTCCATTACAACTGTCTTTTTCGAAGTCGGATATGTCAATTTTAAATGAAATCAAGGATAGTTTATCCACCATTGGTTTTGTCTTTGATAAGATGGAAAAAGAACAAATTGAAGTTACCGGAGTACCTCTTTTGGTTACCGAAAGTGAAGTTGGTATAGTGTTGGATCAATTGATATCCGATTGCCAAATGGAGGTTACAGGTGAAAGTTTTTCCCAAACTGATATTTTAGCCAAGACTTTGGCTAAAACCCTTTCGGTGAAAACAGGAGAGGTCTTGAATAGCGCTTCTCAACTCGCATTAGTGAATGACTTATTTGCCTGTAAGGAAACAAGAGTGAGTCCGTTTAACAAACCAGTATATATTACCATTACTGAAAACGACATAGATAATAAATTTATTTAGATGAACAGATTGACCGAGACCGTTAAGCATTTATTGATTATCAATGTGCTCTTTTTTATTGCCACACAAATCTACGGAGATCAAATGTATGCTTGGTTCGCACTTTGGTTTCCGGAGAATTCCAATTTTCAGGTCTGGCAGATAGTCTCACATATGTTCATGCATGGTGGTTTCGCGCATATTGGTTTCAATATGTTCGCCTTATGGATGTTCGGTGGGCCTGTTGAGCAATACTTAGGTAAAAATAAATTTCTGTTTCTCTATTTCTCTGCCGGATTGGGTGCTGTTTTGTTCCAATTGGGCGGATATTATTTCAGTTACTCACCCATTCATAATGAGTTATTGAATATGGGGCTTACTGGTGAGCAGATTATTCAAATGATGTCCGATAATAAAACGATTGAAGGCTTGACAGATTTGCAGTTTCAGAAATTACAAGAAGCGTTTCCTATTTATCGGGATACTTATTTTTCGTCAATGGTAGGGGCATCTGGTTGTATTATGGGGATTTTGGCTGCCTTTGGTGTGATGAACCCTAACGCGGAACTGATGCTCATATTTTTACCGATTCCGATAAAAGCCAAGTATTTTATACCGGGAATCATATTACTCGATGTTATTTCAGCTATTACCGGACAATCATTTTTTAGTCCGAGTAACACAGCTTATTTGGCCCATGTTGGTGGGGCAGTCGTTGGGTTTATTGTGATGTGGTACTGGAAAAAGAATTCGTTCAATAAAAATCGTTGGAATTAGACTATGTCAGGAGGATTAAGATATCAATATGCACGTTTGAGTGTTTCCGAGAAATTAATAGCAATTAACATCGCTGTTTTTATTGTCATTGGTTTGCTAGGAAATATTGTCTACCCTGCTTTGGAGGGTTGGTTTGTTCTACCGGCTGATTTCATCGATTTTATTGGCCAACCTTGGTCTATTATTACATATTCATTTTTACATAGCGGTATTCTACATCTTCTCTGGAATATGTATGTACTCTATATCGCTGGGCGAATTCTATTGAATCTCTTTGATGGCAAGCGTCTCTTAAATGTCTATTTTTTGGGTGTCATACTCGGTGGAATGTTTTATATGCTAACAGACTCATTGTTCTCGAGTGGAGGTGGAGTTTTGTTAGGTGCTTCGGCGGGAGTTATGGCGGTTTTGATATTCGTATGTACCTATATTCCAAATCAAGAAGTCCGCATTATCTTTTTCAATGTGAAACTCTGGCATGTGGGTGTGTTCGTGGTGCTCATTGATTTGTTGCAAATTAGTTCTGGTGGTGATAATATCGGGGGGCGTATTGCCCATTTGGGCGGTGCTTTTTTGGGTTATGTATACGCGAGACAACTTGTTCAAGGCCGGGATATTGGAGCTGGTTTTTCGAAATTCTTAGATGGCCTGGCCAATACTTTTAGGGCAAAAGAGAAGAAAGCACCTCTAAAAACGGTGTATAAAAAACAAAAATCCAATTCAAAATCAAAAGCGGATTATAGTAAAGACGCCCATCAGCGCAAGATAGATAGCATACTCGACAAGATCAGTAAATCAGGCTACGAGAGTTTATCAAAGGCCGAAAAAGATTTTTTATTCAAAGCAGGTAAGGAAGACTAATCAGTGAGGCGACTATCAAGATTCGACAAAATCATTTACTTTTTGAATGTATTGGCTATGGTCCTCCTCTTAGCCGCATGTTTCGTTCCTTATATTCTAAGTGAAAAGTTCTCTTTTCTTTCATTTTTAGGTCTTGGTATTCCGGCTTTGGTTGTGGCCAATATTCTTTTCGTATTATATTGGGTTATACAAGGAAGTAGAAATTTATTGGGCTCTCTTGTTATCTTGCTCATTAGTTTTTGGAGCCTAGGTACTTTTTTTAAATGGAATTTTACTGAAGAAGGCGCTATAGGTGATCTTACGGTTATGAGTTATAATGTGAGGTCTTTCAATGCGTATGAGGAATTGCCAAGCGAAACAGTATTGGAAGATATCAAGTCCTTTGTCCAAAAAGAAAACCCGGATATCATCTGTATTCAAGAACCGTTTTATAATTATAATTTTAATACTAGTGATGAATTTAAAAGCTATCCTTATCGTTATATGGAATATATTCATATGAGGGGGATTGGTCTAATGGCGATCTTTTCGAAATTCCCGATTTTGGAAACAGGATTACTGAACCTACCTAGAACAAACAGTAATGCCGTTTTCGCCGATGTTCAATATAAAAAAGATACCGTTCGCATCTACAACGTGCATTTGGAATCATTGGGAATTACCCCCGGACAAGGCGTTTTGACTAATGAACCCACTGATAAACTCTTCAAACAAGTCAGCCATGCCTTTTACAAGCAAGTTGAGCAGGCCAAGGTTATCGGTAGACATTTGGAAGCCTCACCCTATAAGAATATTTTATGTGGTGATTTCAACAATGGGCAATATTCAAATGTGTATCGAACCATAAAAGGTAATCTTCAAGATACTTTTTTGGAAGCAGGAAAGGGCTATGGACGCACCTATGTTTTTCATGGCATACCCTTTCGAATCGATTTTATTTTTGCCGACGCTTTTTTTGAGGTAAAGTCCCATACCACTTATGATGTCGAATATTCCGATCACTTTCCAATAATGGCGTCATTTGAATTGGGTAGTGAGTAAAAAGCAGTCCACAAAATCCGCCAAAATATGTATAAGTAAAGCAATACCGAATATTCTTGATTTCTTGAAAAACAAGAACCCTAGATA
>JARFRH010000133.1 GCA_029287355.1 Maribacter sp.
CAAGGACCTTCTTATCAAAAAGGACCTGGATAAGCTTGTTACCGATAGCTACCTTGAAGTGGCCGCAGAGAACCTGGGATATAAAGATGTTGAGGAACTAAAAAAAAACTTAAACATCAAGCCCTAATGAAAACAGCACCGAAAACAAGAAAGGACAGAAGCTTTACCATAGAAGCTATTTGTGATGCCTTCTCCTTGAAAAGGGATGCCTATTACAAATTCCACAAACGATTCATTGTCCGAAAACAAATAGAGCACGATGTAGTCGAACTTGTCCGGAAAAGCAGAAAAACGCTTCCAAGGGAAGGAACCAGAAAACTGATGAAGTCCCTCCATAAAGACTTTCAAAAACAGCACCTGAAAATCGGCAGGGACCGGCTGTTCCGTATCCTGAGGGAGAACGGGCTGCTTATAAAGAGAAAGAAATATTCCTCCAGAACTACCAACTCGCACCACAGGTTCTATAAATACGGGAACATCATAAAAGACCTGAAAATCAACAGACCCAATCAAGTGTGGGCTTCCGATATCACCTATATCAGAACCGTAAAAGGATTCTGCTATCTAGCCCTCATAACCGACCTGTATTCAAGAAAGATCGTAGGCTTCGACCTAAGTGACAGCCTTGAACTTAAAGGCTGCGTAAGAGCGCTGAACAAAGCTGTTTACAACGCCAAAAACATCAAAAAGCTTATTCATCATTCGGACAGGGGAATTCAATATTGTAGCAATGTGTATACCCAGATATTGAAAAGACAGAAAATAGAAATCAGTATGACGGAAGAAAACCACTGCTATGAAAACGCTATAGCGGAAAGGGTCAACGGAATTCTTAAAGATGAATTCTATCTCGACCAGACCTTTACCAGCGTGGTTCACGCTAAAAAGGCGACCAAAAACACAATCAAATTGTACAACAACAAAAGATTGCATTTATCTTTAGACTATAAAACACCTAATTACGTGCACCAATATGCCGCTTAAAACCGAATATTAATCTGTAGCCGTATTTTAGGACGTGACATTTAATAAACAATGGAAATATTTCAACAAATAAGTCAATGGATGAATGAACATCCTATTCTTTCCAATATTATTAAATATTTAATTTGGGCTGTTTTCATATTGTTGACCATTGCTTTTCTTCGACGATTTTTAAGAAAAAAACTGCCAGATACAGGAATTAGATATAAATCTCAAAAAGCTGTAGAGTTTTTTGGTTACGTCCTGCTTACTATAGTAACAATTTCTTTTTTTACAGGTAGTATAAAAGACTTTGCATTAGCCATTGGATTGCTTACGGCTGGCATTACAATAACATTACAAGAGTTAATTTTAAGTGTTGCAGGCTCTTTTTATATTTTTTTTGTTGGAGTCTACAAACCTGGAGATAGAATTGAAATTAATGATATAAAAGGTGATGTAATTGATATCGATAGTATATATACAACTATGATGGAAATTGGCGAATGGGTTTCAAGTGATAATTATAGTGGAAGGATTGTGAAATTAAGCAATGCTTTTGTTTTCAAAGGTCCTGTTTATAACTATTCAAAGGACTTTCCGTTCGTTTGGGATGAATTTAACCTTCCTGTCAGATATGGCTCTGATGTAGAATTAGCTAAATCCATTGTAATAAAAACCGCCTCAGAAACACTATCTGAATATGTGTCTAAGTCTATTTCAGAATGGAATCAAGTTGTGAATAAATACTACATTGAAAATGCTCAAGTTGAACCAACTTTGGCAATAACTATGACTGATAATTGGATACAATTCAATCTTCGTTATATCGTTGACTATAAGAAAAGAAGATACACAAAACACTTATTGAATGAACTTATTGGAAAAGAAATTCAAAAGACTGATGGCAAAGTACAATTAGCCTCTACTACAGTTGAGATTGTTAGAATCCCAAATATTAATATGAATAAAGAATAAAAAAACTACGCACGTAACACGTTGGGCGTAAGTTGAAAAATCTTCTCTGCAGAATTATATAATCCTGCGTCAATCATTCTACATCAATAAATATAGGATTAGAGTAGAACCATAATTCATCCCAAGGACTTTCGCCTCTTGCATCTTCTTGAGGTTCCAGTTCATTACTATTGGTACCTCTGATACGGATATAACTTTCTTTACGCAGCTTCGAAATCGTGTATGTTATCTCTTTATACCCACCATTGACAGTCCAGTCAGACTCGGTAAAACGTGCAATAACCTCTGTGGTAGCATTGTTGTCGCTATTTCGATTGGCAACCGGCCCGCTTACTTCTCCCATGATCAAATCAACACGGGTAACTTCAGGGTTTTGTTTCCATGAATTCAGGGTGTCAGGGTCTTTAAAGCGAATGGTCACCGCTACATCTTCGCCTTTGGCAATATGAATTGCACCTCCGATATCTGCAGTATGATGGCCTCCTTCTACCCGAACATAAAGCTCTGATATTAAATCTCCCAGAACTACAAAAACGCGTCCATTTCGAATGCCATCTATAATATTATCGTGATTTTTTTGGGCAAAGACATAGGTTTTGGAATATTCGCCGGGCCAGAAATCGCTACCACCTTC
>JARFRH010000247.1 GCA_029287355.1 Maribacter sp.
TTCCCGTTTTTGATGAATTCATCAAAATAGGTTTCTTCCAAATTCAAGTGTAGTGCCAAAGCACGAAGGACATACTTGGCCGTTTTTTCCAACATTTTAGAGGTTTTTTTTCCAATCTTGTTGAATTCAGGAAGTTCCTTAACTACAACGTTGACAGGGTATTCCGATTCAAGTCTTGGATTCTCCTCTACAAATTGTCCAAAATGCCAGAACTCTTTTAAGTCTCCTTCTTTTCGCCCTTTTGCGTGTTCTTTTCCGAAGGAAGTATAACCGCGTTGACCTCCAATGCCAGGTATTTCGTACGAATCCTTTATTTTTTGTTCGAGCTCAAAAAACTTTTTGATCTCATAATACAGGTCATCAACCAACTCTTGTGAAAGAAAATGTCCGCTCAATGCCACAAAACCGATTTCCTCAAAGGCCTGCCCGATTTCCGAAATAAACTTTTGTTTTCGAGAAGAATCCCCCGAAGTGAAATCCTTTAAATCGACACTGGGTACTAAGCTCATGATGCTACTTTTGAAGTTTGCCCCAAAGTTAATAAATATTGTACGGGCAAACCGAAACCATCAATTTTTTGTAGTCTTTTTTGTTACATTTATCCCAATTTTAGCAATAAGGTTTTTAAAATATAACATGCAATACCAGAACAAGGGAATATCAAAAAAAGTGCAGCTCGAATTGTACGAAAGAATGCTGAAACCACGTATGGTTGAGGAGAAGATGTTGATTCTCTTGCGACAAGGCAAAATATCCAAGTGGTTTAGTGGTATTGGTCAAGAAGCGATTTCAGTTGGTGTTGCCAGTGTTATGAACGAGGCCGAATACATTCTTCCTATGCACCGAAATTTGGGGGTTTTCACAACAAGAAATATCCCCTTGCATCGGCTCTTTGCGCAATGGCAAGGAAAGGCATCCGGATTTACAAAGGGTCGTGATCGTAGTTTTCATTTCGGCACACAAGAATATAAAATTGTAGGCATGATATCGCATTTAGGTCCTCAATTAGGTGTTGCCGATGGCATTGCCTTGGCCGATGTTCTAAAAAACAAAAAGAACGTAACCGCTGTGTTTACAGGGGAAGGAGCGACTAGCGAAGGGGATTTTCACGAGGCGTTAAATGTTGCGGCGGTTTGGGATTTGCCTGTTTTGTTCTGTATAGAGAATAATGGCTACGGACTATCAACACCTACAAATGAACAGTACAAATGTGAGCACTTGGCAGATAAGGGAAAGGGGTATGGAATCGAATCCCATATCATAGATGGGAATAACATTCTCGAAGTATATTCTAAGGTGAATGCCATATGCAAAAGAATGCGTGAGAAACCAGCTCCGGTGCTTTTAGAGTTCAAGACCTTTAGAATGCGCGGTCATGAAGAGGCGAGTGGCACCAAATATGTACCTCAAGACTTGCTGGATAAATGGGGTGCACGAGATCCACTCGAGAATTATGCCGAATTTTTAAGGAATAGCAACATCCTCACCGAAGAAGAAGAAGTTGTGATAAAAAAGAAAATCATCCATGAAATCGATGCGCATTTAAAGATCGCCTTTGCTGAAAAAAAAGTTGATTTTATTGAGAGTAATGAATTAGAAGATGTATATAATAAATTTGATTATCAAGAAGTTACGCCTAACTTAAATGTTAAAAACATTAGACTAGTCGATGCCATTTCAGAGGGCCTTCGACAAGCTATGGAGCGTCATGAAGAGCTCGTTATCATGGGTCAGGATGTAGCGGATTATGGTGGTGTTTTTAAAATTACCGAGGGATTTATTGGAGCTTTCGGAAAGGAGCGTGTGCGAAACACACCAATTTGTGAGTCGGCTATTGTAGCCGCTGCTGCCGGTCTATCCATCAATGGAATGAAAGCGGTTATGGAAATGCAATTTGCGGATTTCGCCAGTACTGGATTTAATCCCATCGTGAATTATTTGGCGAAGATGCATTACCGATGGAATGAAAAAGCCGATGTGGTCATCAGAATGCCCTGTGGCGGTGACGTGGGTGCAGGTCCTTTTCACTCACAAACGAACGAGGCTTGGTTTACGAAAACCCCTGGTCTCAAAGTTGCCTATCCGGCTTTTCCCTATGATGCAAAGGGCTTGTTGGCTACAGCAATCAACGACCCTAATCCCGTGCTATTCTTTGAACATAAGGGTCTGTACAGAAGTATTTATCAAGATGTACCCCCAGATTATTATACCCTGCCTTTCGGAAAGGCAAGTTTAATCAAAGCGGGAGGCGATATCACTGTGGTATCCTATGGTGCTGGGGTTCATTGGGCGCTAAGTACATTAGGCAAGCACCCTGATATTTCAGCTGATTTGTTAGACTTGCGGACCTTGGCACCTCTGGATATAGAAGCCATTTATACTTCTGTAGAGAAAACCGGAAAGCTCATAATATTACAAGAGGATAGTCTTTTCGGCGGAATCGCTAGTGATATCTCATCTTTGGTTATGGAAAACCGATTTGAGTATTTGGATGGGCCTGTGAAGCGGGTAGCTAGTATGGAAACACCTGTTCCTTTCGCCAAAAACTTAGAGGATAACTACCTCTCTAAATCACGTTTCGAAGGCGCTTTACTAGAGTTATTGGCGTATTAACCTGTATTTTATTTGTTTAAGGGTATTTCATCGATTATACCATTGATGAAATCATATTTTTTGATAATCATCGTTTAGTCAAAAGATTTTATATCCGGTTCGTACGTACATAGCAACACCCTAAATCAAATTCGAATGAAAAAATACGCAGTATTCACAGTGTTAATGGCCGTTTTTGTCTCTTCTTGTTCTGTTTCCAAAGCAGCTAGGGATCAGCGGAATTTATTGAGTGGTACTTGGACACTTGAAGATGTTTCTTATGAAAATGGAACAGGAAATTTTAAATCCGTCATTTTTAATGATGCCCAAGATATCTGTTTTGAGGGTAGCGACTGGTTCTTTAGAGATAATAATAGTACCGGGCGTTATACCATTGGATCATCCTCACTATGTAATGCAGGGGATAGGTTTATCCGTTGGTCGGTCATAGACCATCCTGAGAATTATTCCAGTCAATTGCAATTCAAACGTATAGACGAAAAGAATAAGGATATGTCAGGCTTCGGATATAGACTTAATATTTCGACACTTACGGCCAATGAAATGGTATTAAAATCCAATGCGACCATTGATGGTGAAGTCATCAATATCGTTTACAAATTCACAAAAAAATCGTAAATAATATCCCCATGAAAAATCGAATAAGAAAAAGTACGTTCATCCTCCTATCGTCAGCTCTAATATTTGGCTGTAGCGCTGTTAAAAATGCAAATCACAAACAAAAGGGAGCGGTTGTCGGAGCGAGTAGCGGTGCGGTAATCGGTGGCATCCTAGGTAATAATGTTGGTAAAGGAAACAATACCGCTTTAGGGGCCATTATTGGGGCTGTAGTCGGTGGAGTTGCAGGAGGCTTTATCGGAGACCGTATGGATAGGCAGGCTGAACGAATCGAAGAAGAAATTCCAGGCGCTGAAGTGACCAGGGTCGGTGAGGGAATCAATGTGGTTTTTAATGAGGAGGCGGGTGTTTACTTTGATACGAGCAAATCAAATGTAAAAGGTACTTCGGCCACTACCTTGAATAAATTGGCGGGGATTTTTAAAGAATACCCAAAGTCATATATTTTGGTTGAAGGCCACACTGACAGTGCTGGTCCGGAAGATTACAATATGAAGTTATCACAACAACGTGCCGAATCGGTCACAACATATTTGATAGCACAAGGCATCAACCAAGGCCGATTTACTACTAAATGGTACGGTGAATTGCAACCTAAGGCTGATAACGCAACCCCTGAAGGTAAAAGTAAAAACCGTCGTGTTGAACTCGCAATTGTCGCCAGTCAAGAACTTAAGGATGAAGCAAATAGTAAAACAAGTAAATAGCGCAAATTTTTAACCCATAAAATAAGAATTAAAAAATCCCGACTATCAGTTCGGGGTTTTTTAATTCCTATCTTTCCTCTGTGAAGCAATATGATGTTATAATTGTTGGTGGTGGATTAGCGGGACTCATAGCTGCGCTGCACCTTTCACATAAAAACTATTCGATTTTAGTTGTTGAAAAAAAGGAATACCCCCATCACAAAGTATGTGGTGAGTATTTATCTAACGAAGTGATTCCTTATCTGAATCGCCTTGGCGTTTCTTTCGAGGGCATACAGACAAAATCAATAAAAACACTATTGCTAAGTTCTTCGAGTGGCAAGTCTCTGCAGACCGAACTTCCTTTGGGTGGTATGGGTATCAGTCGTTTTGTATTAGACCATTTACTTTTCGCGCAAGCACTCAAAAGAGGTGTCGATTTCCTGACGGATAATGTCTTGACTATTGAGTATCGAAAAGACGCCTTTGAAGTGGGGACAGAGCAAGGTGACAAATTCGATGCCCATCTTGTTATCGGAGCATATGGAAAACGGAGTAGCTTGGATAAGAGCTTAAAAAGATCTTTCATCCACAAGAAATCATCTTGGATGGCCGTCAAGGCTCATTACGAAAACAATGATTTTCCCGATGACATGGTAGCCTTACACAATTTTAATGGGGGATATGCAGGGTTGTCCAGAACAGAAACAGGAGCCGTCAATTTTTGCTATTTGACATCCTATAAAAGCTTTCAAAGAGAAAAAAATATTCAAGATTTCAACTCTAATATTATTGCTGAAAACCCGTTTTTGGGGGAGTTCCTCAAAACATCCAAACCGATTTTTAAGGAGCCTTTGACTATTGCACAGATATCTTTCGAAGGTAAAAATGCGGTTGATAACCATATTATAATGTGCGGCGATACGGCAGGTTTGATCCATCCGCTTTGCGGAAATGGTATGGCAATGGCCATTCATTCGGCAAAGATAGCTTCGGAACTAATTTTCGACTATCTGGAAAGTAAAGACCGAAATCGTGCACAATTGGAAAGTAATTATAGAACTCTTTGGGGCGAAGCCTTCAAAAAACGGTTATGGGCAGGGAGACAGTTTCAGGCGATCTTGTTGAACAAAACATTGTCAGGGGTAGCCATAAATCTCGCAATTCAAACGCCTATGTTGTTGCATCGGTTAATAAAAAGCACCCACGGTAAAACACTATAATGCTAAAAGATCTATCCAAAAGAAGTACTGAACCGGAGCTCATGGACGATTTTCGTTATGGCTTGGATTATCTTCGCTTGGTATTTGCCGATATTAATCGAGTAAATCGAATATTAGGAGGTAATTCGATTACCATCAACGCAGTGGCTAATTTGATAAGGGATAACCGAAAAGAACAGTATACTATTGTTGATATGGGCTGTGGTGATGGTACCATGTTGAGAGAAGTTGCCCGATTTTGTCATAAAAAAAATATTCAAGTACGTCTTATTGGGATAGACTTGAACCATGAAGCCCTGCAATTGGCAGAAGAAACCTCGAGCTCATATCCTGAAATAGAATACCGACACGAAGATATTTTACAACTCGACACAAAGGAATTCCACTGTGATATTTTGATCAATACCCTGTGTATGCATCATTTCACAAATGTGCAGTTGGCAACCTTTCTAAGAAAATTCGTTGAGTTGGGTAAAATCGGAATCGTTATTAATGACCTGCAAAGGAGTGGCTTGGCCTATTACCTTTTTAAACTCTTTAGCCTTATTTTTATAAAAACAAAAGTTGCTAAGATCGACGGTTTGATATCCATAAGTAAGGGATTTGTCAAATCCGATTTACTGACATACACAAAGTATTTGCCCTCTGTTACGCATAAGATTAAATGGAAATGGGCCTTCCGTTATGTATGGGTCATGCAGCCAAATCGCCTAAGAAAAGAATATGATTGATACCCGAATCGTAACTGTAGCAAAGGAACTGCCTCAGTATTGGCGCAGTACAGAAGAGATCATCCCCTTTATAAATATCTGGCTTGCCGATGAAGAGGAGCGTTTCCGGAGAAAAGTTATTAAGATTTTTGAAGGTGCCGCCGTAGATAAGCGTTACGGTATTATGAATATCGAAGAGGTTTTTACTGCTACTTCATTTCAAGACAAAAATGCCATTTATGTTCGAGAAGTCAAGAAATTGGGAAAAGCAGTATTGCGCAAAGCTTTAGACCAAAGTGATTGGGAGGCTGATTCTTTGGACTATATCATCACGGTAAGCTGCACGGGTATCATGATTCCCTCGTTAGATGCCTATTTGATAAATGATCTCGGATTACGTCAAGATGTGGTTCGCCTTCCGGTAACTGAAATGGGTTGTGCTGCGGGAATTTCAGGACTGATTTATGCACATAATTTTCTGAAATCCAACCCTGGAAAACGGATTGCCTTGGTTGCCGTGGAAAGTCCGACTGCGACTTTTCAGTTAAACGACCATTCCATGGCGAATATGGTGAGTGCCGCTATTTTCGGAGACGGAGCCGCTTGTGTCTTGCTCTCATCGGAAGCGGACGCGAAGGGTCCGAAGATCGTTGGTGAGGAAATGTATCATTTTAAAGAGGCTACACATCTGATGGGTTTTGATTTGACGGACAATGGCCTGAAGATGATTTTGGATCCATCCGTCCCTGAGACCATTGCAAAATATTTTCCTGATATTGTCCATCCATTTTTAAGTCGTAATGGAACCGCTATCGATGAAATCGATCATCTGATTTTTCACCCTGGAGGGCGAAAAATCGTTCAAACGATTGAGGCGTTATTTGGTAACTTAGGAAAGAATATCGATGATACGCGTGAAGTATTGCGCGCTTACGGTAATATGAGTAGCGCTACCGTATTATATGTTTTGGAGCGCTTTATGGAAAAAGACATCAAATCAGGCGAAAAAGGGTTGATGCTAAGCTTTGGACCTGGCTTTTCCGCTCAACGTGTTCTATTGGAATGGTAAGAGCCGTCAACGCTTCATCAAAAGTAGATATCTTAAGAAAATTAGTTAAAATAAACCCATGACCCCAAATGAAATAATTAGCGTATTACCTTATTGCAAACCCTTTCTTTTTGTGGATGAATTGATGCATGTGGATGAAAAGGGTGCAAAAGGTGCCTATGCCTTTGATGGAAAATCAGACTTTTATAAAGGTCATTTTAAGGATGCCCCGGTAACCCCAGGAGTGATTTTGACGGAGTGTTGTGCTCAAATTGGGGTCGTAAGTCTAGGGGTATATTTATTGGGAAATTCAATTCCGAAGCATTTGCAAATAGCGCTTAGTAGTTCCGAGATGGAATTTTACCTTCCCGTTTTCCCCAATGATCGGGTAGTGGTGACATCTCAAAAGAAGTATTTTCGATTTCATAAATTAAAATGTACAGTGAAAATGCATAATTCAGAAGGGAAATTGGTATGCAAAGGTGCAATTTCCGGAATGTTCAAAGTGAAAGCGGATGGGTAGACGCGTTGTCATAACAGGTCTGGGCATATGTGCGCCCAATGGAATTGGTCTTAATGATTTCACCCGTGCATTAAAAGAAGGGAAAAGCGGTATACGGTTCCAGCGACAGCTTCAAGATTTGAATTTTGGTTGTCAAATAGCAGCTGAGCCACTTGTACCTGATAATCTGGTCAACAACTATTTTACTCCCTTACAACTTCGCGGTTTAAATGCCAGTGGCATTGTTTATGGTGTCATTGCTGGCACGGATGCATGGAAAGATGCTGGCCTTCCAATAGCTACAAATGATAGTCCTGATTGGGATAGCGGAATAATTTTTGGAACTGGAATTCTCGGAGTCGATAAATTTCGTGAATCCATTCATTTGGTAGATGATCTAAATGTGCGCCGATTAGGTAGCACCACGGTTTTGCAAACGATGGCCAGTGGCGTAAGTGCGTATTTAGGGGGTATTTTAGGTTGTGGAAATCAAGTAACAACCAATTCATCGGCCTGTACGACTGGTACGGAGGGTGTACTGATGGCATATGAGCGTATTGCCTCTGGTAAAGCGAAGCGAATACTAACCGGTAGTTGTAGTGATAGTGGTCCGTACGTGTGGGGTGGATTTGACGCCATGCGAATTTTACCGAGACAATACAATGATAACCCCACCAAAGCGAGCAGACCCATGAGTGCTTCTGCCGCTGGTTTTGTGCCTGGTAGCGGGGCAGGGGCCTTGGTTTTGGAATCACTGGAGAGTGCCTTGGTAAGAGGTGCGAATATTTACGCTGAAGTATTAGGTGGAGCCATAAATAGTGGTGGACAGCGAGGTGAGGGGTCTATGACCGCACCAAATAGCGAAGCGGTTCAACGCTGTATTGTTCAAGCTATTGCAAGTTCAGGTATCAAGAAATCGGATGTCGATATCATCAACGGACATTTAACCGCTACTTCGAAAGACGCTTTGGAAATCGAAAATTGGAGTAAAGCGTTGGAACTCTCGGGTACTGATTTTCCATACATCAATTCTTTTAAAGGCTTATTCGGCCACTGTTTAGCTGCTGCTGGCAGTATTGAATGTGTTGGAGCTATTCTACAATTCCAAGAAAATCAGATTTTTGGTAATGTGAACTGTGAAGATGTGCATCCTGAAATCGAAAGTCAAATTTCGCCTTCTCGAATACCTAAAAAAACAGAAAAGTATACCCCTAAAATAATCGCCAAGGCCAGTTTTGGTTTTGGTGACGTGAATGCTTGTGTTATTTTTGGGGCTTTTAACGACTGATCCTGAAAATGGACTCAGAAATCCAAAAAATATATTCAATATGAATGAGGAACGGTATACAAGACTTAAGAAAATCATCAAGATCTATCTTCCAGAAGATGTTTCCGTAGATGATATATCGGCCCAAAGTCATTTCATTAATGAACTGAACATTAATTCGGCCAATTTGGTGGATATTGTGTTGGATGTTGAAGATACCTTCGGTATTATGCTTGAAAATGATGATATGGATCAGATGCAAACCGTACACGATGCTTTGCTGATTATTGATAAGAAATTAACCGACAAATGATCCAAAGATTTGTTACCTGGGCCAAGACAAAACTAAATGTCGATAAACGGCTCATCGTCATTTATTGCATTGTATATTTTGGCTGGGGAATATTGATGAACTGGTTTGGCACCGAAGTTGAAATCGCTAAATTCACCTATTGGTGGCAGGTGATTACCTGCTACCTTCTGTACATGGTGCCCATTTCACTACTCTTGCGCAACCTTCCCTTTCATACACAATATGCATATGGACTTGTCGCCATGAGTTTTTTGGAGTTTGGGGGTTATGCGCTTCAAACTTCCTATGCCTTTCCGGATAACCTAATGGACCAGTTTTTTGGTGAACGTAATTTTGCTTTGGGTATGGCCTTGTTCTTCGCCCTATATTTTCCTATCGGAAATTGGGGGGTACAGAAAATCTATGAGTTGATTTTTAGAAAAGTCTAAAGCGCGGCCTATTTCTCCTTTTCCGGAATCGCCAATGAAGCGATTACTCCACCTATAAGTGCTAAAGATATAACCGATAGCGAAACCCATTCAGGAAGATGAATTTGGTGTGAAAACAGCATTTTCAAACCTACAAAAGCCAAAATGACGACCAAGCTGTAATTGATAAAACGGAAAGTTTCCAACATCCTTGAAACCAGGAAATACATTGACCGGAGCCCCAAAATCGCTAAAATATTAGAGCTAAAAACAATAAATGGGTCTGCAGTAATCGCTAAGATTGCGGGGATACTATCCAAGGCAAAAAGAATATCGGTAATTTCGATTACAATCAAGGCTACAAAAAGAGGTGTAGCAGATTTTACTCCCATTCGCTTCACGAAAAATTCATCGCCTTCAATGCTCCCCGTAATCGGATAGACCTTTTTTAACTGTTTGAAAACGAATGAATTTTTAGGATCGAATTCGTCACCTTCGCTTTTCAGCATTTTGAAGGCCGTGTAGAGCAGAAATACACCAAAAACATAGATAATCCATTCAAAACGCGTAATCAAAGCAACGCCGAATAAAATCATAAATGCCCTAAATACAATTGCGCCCAGAATACCCCAGAATAAAACCCGATGTTGATAAATAGGGGGTATTTTAAAAGATGAGAAAATAACGGCGATGACAAAAATGTTGTCGACACTAAGTGACAATTCGATCAAATAACCCGTTATGTACTTAAGAACAGCGGAATTTGGTGTGAGCCCAGTTGGATTATCGACCAATCCTGCGGAAAACAGCCAATAAACGATACCGCTAAAGCTTAATGCAACGGTTACCCAAATGGCGGTCCAGATGCTGGCTTCCTTGGATTTTATAACGTGGTTTTCCTTGTTGAAAACTCCAAGATCCAAAGCTAAGAAGACTAGGATACAGGCAATAAAAATGATCCAAACCCACATATCGTGAAAAATTTTGCGCGAAGTTACGTATCATTTTGTAAAAGGAATGTCCGCTAAGATGATTTTTAAAACCTTAGTTGACCTTAAATGACATGTTCACAACGACTTTATTCGCTTCTCGGCTCTTCTTCATTATGTTAATGCCGAAATCGGATGAAAACAGCGTAGTAGAGCCTACTAGACGATTTCCTTCGTCTTGAAAAGCAATCGTAATTGGCTTGCTAATGCCTTTAATAGTAAGCTGTCCGGTAACTGTGAAACCTACTTTTAGTTCTTCAATTGAAGTACTTTTAAAATGAATTGTCGGATAGGTGTCAGTATCGAAATATTTACCTCCTTTGAGTGACCAATTTCTAAGGAAATTACCAGAATCCAAGGTTTTCGTATCTACAGAACCGTTGAGCTCAGAACTTGATATGTTATTCTTATCGATCTTTGATGAAGAGCTGAATCCTGATATCGTTCCATTTACCTTCTTGGAAACGAATGTAAAAGAAATGTCGGCATCGGAAAGGGTGCCTTGATCCTGCCCGAAAAGAAAGACAGTAGTACAGCTGACCAAAATAAGAAGGATGATCTTTTTCATAGTAGTGGTATCAATTACACGAGTTTAAGGTACTGTTTTTCAAGATGAAATGTATGCTATTATCGGTATTGGTCTTATAATGATAGTAGTCATTACAGTTTAGATGAAAAACCATTACATTGCAAACTATAAAATATCCCTATTTCAATGAAATTAAATTTTGTTTTCTTGGCTTGCATGGCACTCTATTTGCAAGGAACCATTTCATTGAACGCTCAAAGTGACCCTCAAAGAGAGTACAAAATCGAAACCAGAAACGTTGAAGAGGAAGATGGTCCGATGATGTTCAAATTCGAACCAAATTTTTTATTCTCAAAAGAAAGGCGTCGCGAAGAAATGGCTCAAACTAGACGCATTTTAGATACGCTTGATATTTCTGAAAACAAACGTAAAAAGTTACTAAAAGACCTTTACAAAAAAGGACTAACGAAACGACTATCAAAAGCTTTGATTACTGATAATAAGTTTGAGGAGGCGGAAAATTAAGAATCATCCAAATGTTCGTTACACCATACGTTTATCGTCTAAAAGACTAACTATTGTGACATACTACATCGAAATTGGTAAAAGGTCCGATGAAGGTATATTTTTCATATATTGTAATTAGAACAGTATATAGAAACCATGAGAACCGTTAGAACAGTTATATGTGGGTGCATCCTTTTCTTCTCAGCATTCCAAGTTTTTGCACAAGAAAATCACGAGGGCGTACTCTTAAAAAAAGATTTCGAAATTCAGAAACATACGATTATGGAGCGATTTGAATCGGGGTATGTGATTTCTCCCGAAAAACGCGCTGAAATGAAAAGAAAGCGTATAGCGAATGCCAGATATGCCTTAGATGTTCTTGATACCATGAAAATTTCGAATCGCAAACGAAATCAAATCCTACGTGATTTGAAATATTATCCCTTTTCCAACCGGCTGAATAAATTTATCGTCACTACTAAATTTGACGATGCGGATGCAGTAAATCAATAAGAATAACCCCTTATCAAAAACTCTTCATTTTTGCTTTTCGTTTTATCAATTGGCGCTCCAAATCGGAAACAGTTTCTGCTATGGATATTTCGAATGTAGCATTACTCGCCTCTGCGAAGAGTCTAGGCCCTGGGGTGCTCAACCGCATTTTACAAATCATTCCGGTATCCGGTTCACTGGTATTCTCCGTTTTAAAGAACACATCTGCGCGAATGACAAAATGGTACTTGTTCAACAGCTTCTCTAGTTTCTCCGCAGCTAATATTTCGAGCCGATTACTGGCTTTTACACCATGATATTCAAAGTTTATGTCCATGTAGGCAAAGTTAGACTTTTAAATTAAGGAGGGTTTTATATCAATACAGGCAGTTTTAGATAAATGCTTAAAATATAATTAATTATTTGTTAAAGTCTGGTTTTCTGATGTTTAGAATAATCTGTATGTCTTTTTTTTCGTAAATTATTGTACCTATTTGTCATAAAGTGTTCAACTTAAAACCCCAATACAATGAAATCGGACCTCAAAGAATTCGGTGAAACTTCATTGGTCACGCGTTTAGAGCGTAATCAAAATGATCTTCTCAAAATGAAATCGACACTTTCCTCTTACACATGTGAGCCACGAACACCTAGTCTATTCGAGCGGTATGAGTCTTTGAAGCATAAGTTAGAAAATTTAAGCAATACCAATGGCGAAATCATTCAATCCCTCAAAGTGCACAAAAAAAGTGTCAGTAAGTATGTGGAGCGAGCCAAAGAACAGTTTAAAGAATGTTATCAGCTTCAAAAAGGTGTAGAAGATTATGTGACCGGAGCTCGGAATCATTAATAACTTCAAATATGATCTCAAGAATAGGGTGATCCTTCCGTATCTTTGACCAATGTCAGATTACTTTGGTGTATGGATTTAAAAAGAGCCATACTGTTCATGGTTCTTAGCACCATAGCCTTTACCGGCATGAATGGACTGTTAAAATACCTTACGCACTATAGTGGTTATCAACTTGTATTCTTTAGATCTGTCGGATCACTCTTTTTTACTTTCGGATTTTTATTAAGCCATCGCATCCCCATTTTAGGAACAAATCGAAAACTATTAATACTTAGAGGGGTACTAGGGTCGACCTCAATGCTTCTTTTTTTTATCGCCGTGCATTATATGCCCATTGGGTCGGCGGTGGCATTACGGTACATTGCCCCAATATTCGCTGCCGTTTTTGCTATCCTGTACTTAAAGGAAAACGTCAAACCCATACAATGGCTATTCTTCATCATTGCGTTTACCGGTGTTTTGGTACTGAAGGGTTTTGACAACAATATTGCTCCGATTGGTTTGTTCTTTGTATTATTGGCCTCTGTATTTAGCGGGATGGTCTATATCGTAATCAGAAAAATCGGCTTGAGTGAACACCCTGTGGTTATCGTAAATTATTTTATGTGTACCGCCGCCGTTGTAGGCGGTGTTTTATCCATTTTCGATTGGACCCCACTAAAAGGAACGGATTTAATCTTACTTCTAAGCCTTGGAATATTTGGCTACTTCGGTCAGGTCTTCATGACCAAGGCCTTTCAAATGGGCGAAACAAACGTCATAGCTCCGATTAAGTATATAGAAGTAGTCTTTGCCATACTCGTGGGCATCGGGTTTTTAGGGGAAACCTACTCCCTTTGGAGTTTTGTGGGTATAGCATTGATTATCTCAGGTCTGTTGCTAAATCTTTGGTATAAATCAAAAAACAAAGTTTAACCTTTTGCGCTCCGCACGACTTCTTCCCTCACACTTATCTTCAAGTAGTATAGTATACCCATTGACAGTAATGAGCAGATTGAAAAACCGATAAATAGCGGTAAGGCCCTATCATCAACATACCTTCCAATTACGGTACTTATGGGAACCGCCATCATTGTCGATATAAATCCAGTTATGGCCGCCCCAATTCCTGCGATATGGCCAATAGGTTCCATGGCCAAGGCCCTAAGATTTCCGAAAAGGAAACCAATCGCAAAAAATTGCAACCCGAAAAACAGTAGGAGAATCTCGACCGAGGGGTTTCCCCCATTGAAATACAATAGCACATATACTACTGAGATTCCAAAATAAACAAGGAGAAAAGTAGTTGCCATTTTCTCCATTCCAAACTTCAGTACCAATGTCCCATTTAAAAATGTTGAGGTGCCAATGGCAATAGCCAGGCCTGCAAAAATAAAGGGGAATTCTTCCTTAAGATCGTACTGTTGTTGAAAAATTTGTTGTGCAGTACTAAGGTATACCAAGAACGAGCCAACAATAAAACCAGAGATTATTGTAAAGCCAAGGGTACGTTTATACTTTACGAGCTCTTTCAAACCATCCCAAAAAATATGCGAAGAGAAAGGAATGCGATTTGTCACCGCCAAGGTTTCGGGCTGTCGGCGCCAAAACCAAACACAAACAAGAACTGCGAAGAGGAGTTGGACATAGAAAATAGCCTGCCAATTGTAACTATCAAGTACCCACTTTCCCATTGCTGGGGCAACCATGGGAACTAATAAAAATACAACGGTAATGAAAGACATGATACGCGCCATAAAATCACCGCTATAGACATCACGCACCATTGCGATACTAATCGTTCTTGGAGCAGACAAAGCAATTCCTTGGAATATACGCCCTACGATCATCACTTCAAGACTATTGGCATAAATGCATATGAAACTTGCAAAGATGAACAGGCCAAACCCCATATAAACAACTGGTTTACGTCCCAAACTGTCGGAAATTGGTCCAAAAACCAACGGTCCTATGCCCAGTCCTAAGAAAATCATGGTAATGAGCAACTGATTGTCTAAGGGATCTTTAACCCCAAGTGAAAGTCCGATGACATCCAGTGCAGGAAGGAGTGCATCTATAGCCAAGGCTACAACTGACATCAATGACGCCATCAGTAGCACAAATTCAAGCTGTGGGAGCCTCTTTTTTAACATCTGGCAAAAATAGTTTTTTTAAATCGCTAATGGTTCCTATGAGTTCATCATTTTAACAACTATATTTCTTTTACACACTTGGTTAATACATCTAAACAGAGTAATTTTCAAACTTCAATTTTATAATACATCTTTGAACGTATGAAGAAGTGCTATTTGCTTTTGACCCTACTTTTTGCCAGCGTCTTGAGTTGTAAGAATGACCAAAATAAAGAAGTGGAAAGCAAAGGCCCTGCCGCTGTTCAGGAAGTCTCCATTGCCAAAAGTTCTTTTGAGGATTTGAATGGAAATCCTATTGAACTTTCCGATTTTAAGGGAAAGCGGGTCCTACTGAATTATTGGGCTACCTGGTGTAGACCATGTGTTGAAGAAATGCCTGCTATGCTTCGTGCCCAGGAAGTTTTGGCAAATGAAAATTATGTTTTTCTTTTGGCCTCAGACCAATCCATAGACAAAATAAAAGCATTCAAAGACAATAAGAAATTCGATTTTACCTTTTTAAAATTCAATGGTTCGTTGACCGATATGAATATTAACGCCTTGCCGACAACTTTCATTTATAACGAGTCCGGGAAATTCATGAATCGCGTTGATGGAGCAACCGAATGGGACTCCCCAAAAATCTTGGATAAGTTAAAAGCCATTAAATAATGCACTTGAAAAGCTATAGCTCGGTTCTCTTTGCACTACTGATTTTATCCTGTGCTGAAAATATAAAACCAGCACTTTTTGAAGTACGACCTTTGGTATCCCCAGCAGGTAATAATAGTTCCTTGCCTAATTTGTTTTCCAATTCTGACGTAACCCTTTTGTCATGGGTTGAAAAAGAGAACGATAGTTTGACTCATCTTCGTTATGCTGAATTCAAAAAAGGAGTTTGGCAAACTGCCAATGATATCACCAGTGGAACGGATTGGTTTGTCAATTGGGCCGATTTTCCATCAATAGTAGAAACTAAAGGCAATCTCTTTTCACATATTCTAAGGAAGTCATCCATCGGCACGTACTCGTACGATGTTAAAGTGAATCTAAAACCGAAGGGGGCTAAAGATTGGAAGACCGATAATCCATTACATACGGATAGTACTTCTACAGAGCATGGTTTTGTGACGGCCCTGCCATTTCGTGACAACTCCTTTTTTGTGACCTGGTTAGATGGTAGAAATACGGCAGAAAAAGAGGGCGAAGAACGTGGTGCGATGACCATTCGTGCGGCTGTGGTGTCGCCAAATGGAATAGTGAGCGGTGAAAAATTGTTAGATTCTAGAACATGTGACTGCTGCCAAACCACCGCTGCTATTACGGCTAATGGACCAGTAGTGATTTATAGGGATAGGTCTGAAAATGAAATTCGGGACATCAGTATAGTGCGTTGGATTGAGGGGGAATGGACAAGGCCAAAAGCGGTCTATAATGATAATTGGAAAATCAATGGATGTCCAGTAAACGGGCCCAAAGCTGTCACCTTGGAAAATACCTTGGCCGTGGTTTGGTTTACAGCAGTCGATGAGCTTCCTGCGGTAAAGGTTTCATTTTCCCATGACAATGGCGCAAATTTTGAGGAACCTATTGCGATTGGAACATCAAATGTGATAGGTCGTGTCGATATCGCATTACTGGATACGAAAACCGCACTGGTTAGTTACGTAGTTGCAAATGAAAAAAAGGGGCAACTAAAAGCAGTGAAAGTGACGTCTACTGGGCAGGTATCCGATGCAAAAATTATTACTGGCATAAATCCCTCGCGCAAAACAGGCTTTCCGCAAATGGAGTTAGTTGAAGACACCGTCCATTTTGCATGGACGGACGTGACTACTGAGCACTCAATGGTAAAAACGGTCTCGGTTTTAGTTGAAGATTTTTAGTTCGGATTACCGATAGCCTTTATGGTACACGGTTCTATTCGTTGATGTCTTTCCATTAAATAACCCATGTCGTTTCGTTTCTACTACCAAAGAAGGCTCCCATGGGGTTCCTTTTGCAGGTTGTAGCCACAAGGTTTGTGTAACTTCACTTTTTATGATTCCCCCTGATTCAGGATTTTTAAAAGAATACCAAGTACTAATTACCAATCGATTTTCGTTCCATGAAGTGGTAGAAAAAGGTGGGCTACCTGAACGCCCAATATTTACCGGATTTTCGGTTCGTGCCCCATTTAGATGATACCGATATCGCAGCGGAGGCTGAATTTCACGAGGTACAAAAATGACCCGTTCCACTTCAAGGGTATCCGCACTTTGGATAATAGAGATTTCGTTTCCCCAACCGCTTCCGAGGGTGGGCATAGGTTCAGGGGTAATTCCTCTTCTTGGAGGAGAGGATCTTAATTCCTTGGTAGACCATGTGCCGGAAAAGTTTGGGGCGGGAAGGGCTTCCGAACGTTCTGGAAGCAATTGTCTGTCAGACCTTTTATATACTAAGTCGGTAGCTCCCGAACCAGGTTTTGGAGGTACATAGGGATCCGCCGCCTTCCCCGGAACACGAGGGTGTTTGATCAGAGATTTCTCGTAATCACCAATGATGCTGTCCATTACTGGAATTACCCAAGGGTAAAAATCCTTCACATCGAATTCTTCCTTTGGGTCAACATTTAAATCGAATAGGCGTACCAAATTATCCGGATTTGGATCTGATAACTCCGTATCATAATAGTACCATAATTTCCAATTTTCCCATTTAACGGCCATGGCGTACCCCTGTCGTGCCAAGAAAATCGAACTTGTTCTATTGGAATGCTTTTGCTGCCCTCTTAAAAAAGGTAATTGATTTACACCGTCATGTGTACGGTCTGTTTTTGTAATCGAGGCTATTCCTGCTGCCGCGGCAAGAGTTGGAAAAACATCTACTTCATGTAACATTTCATTGGATACTTGTCCGGGTTTTATTTTGCCTGGCCACATGGCCAAGAAAGGCGTTCGAACGCCACCCTCTAATGCCGAATTGTAATACCCCCTCCATGGTCCGGCCGACCCACGCCATGGGCGTCTCATTTCCGCTCCGTTATCCGTGCACCAGATGACCAGGGTGTTCCGAGTAATACCAAGGCGTTTTATTTCATCTAATAACAATCCCACATTATGATCAACATCCAACATGGCATCCGCCATATCTCCTGCCCCCGATGCCCCCAATTTGTCAGGATGGGCCAAGGTCGGAAAGTGCAATTGGGTCATTGGGTAGAATAAGAAAAAAGGTTTTTCCTTCGCCACGTTCCGTTTCATAAATTCAATGCCTTTATATGCAGCTTCTCTGTCAATGGTGCGTCTTGAAACAATGTCGTAAGGTTTCACTTTCTTGGATGATTCGCCCACTTTACCCTCCCAGATATAGGGTGTTTCAAATCTATTTGGATCAAAGCCATCAAAAGAGGTGAATTGCGCTGTGTGGCTTGTTCCGGGAATACCCCACCATTCATCAAACCCTTGATGAATGGGTTCTCTTTTACCTTGCCAATCTGGTCCGCCTACATGCCATTTACCAAAAAGAGCGGTTGAATACCCAACGGTCTTAAGGCGTTCGGCAATAGTTTCCTCCCATAAAGTCATTCCATTGCCCGCGGCACCTTCACCTGTTCGTACGGCATAACGACCCGTCAGCATCGCTATTCGAGACACCACACAAGAGTACTCTACGTTAAAATTGTTCAGGCGAATACCCTCGGTACCAATTCCATCGATATTGGGAGTGGATATTCCTCGTGGATTTCCGTATGCACTTACTTCACCCACACCAAGATTATCGGGAAATATGAGGATAATATTGGGTCTTTCTTGAGCGTTGATTGTAAAAATAGTACAACAGAATATGTAAATGACGGCTTTGATATGGTTTTTCATTTCAAGGATTTTATTCATAGATAGCGAAGAACTTTTTCATTATTTAAAAATACGAAGCTTAGATCCATATGTGGAATAGTGATTCGCGATGAATGAAGTTATCTATTATTTCGCAGCTTGAACATCCGTCATTAAAGATTTTTTGTTTAGCACGTATTTAGCCGGGTGTAATATTTTATTCGGGTATATAATCATAAGGTTGTATTTTTAGAGTTCAATTTTTGATAATTTAAATTCGCGCGATGAAAAAACAAGGTCTTCTTTCAAAATGGATATTTCTTTCTGCAGTTTTGCTATGCATCGTTTCTTGCAAACAAGAAAAAAAGACAGACCAAGCAGAAGAAGTACCAATGGTTCAATACGATGAACCCAAGTCACAACTACCTATAGACAGGCTCAGACTTCCTGAAGGTTTTAAAATTGAAGTATATGCCGATAGCGTTGACGGAGCGCGTTCTATGGCCATGGGAGATGATGGTACCCTCTTTGTAGGTACACGGAACGAGAATAAGGTCTATGCTATTCAAGATCGCGACAAAGATTTTAGAGCCGACAATATTATCGTATTGGATACAACCTTGGAAGTTCCTAATGGTATCGCTTATAAAGATGGTTCACTCTATGTAGCGGAAGTAGGTCGCCTGCTTCGCTATGATGATATCGAATCACAATTGAACAATCCCCCAAAGCCACAAGTCGTCTATGATGATTACCCGACCGAATTCCATCATGGTTGGAAGTACATCGCTTTTGGACCGGATGACAAGTTATATGTTCCAGTAGGTGCGCCATGTAATATTTGTGATTCTACAGTGAGCGATAAAAGATTTGCCACCATTACCCGTATGGATTCCGACGGCAGTAACCGAGAAATTTATGCTCAGGGTGTGCGTAACTCCGTAGGTTTTACATGGCATCCAGAAACTAAGGAAATGTACTTTACCGACAATGGTCGTGATATGTTGGGTGATGATATACCGCCTTGTGAGCTGAACCGCGTGACCGAAGCAGGTCAGCATTTTGGTTATCCGTTTTGCCATGGGGGTGTAGTGAAGGACCCTGAATTCGGAGACAAAAGACCTTGTTCGGACTTTGTTGCGCCAGTTCAGGCTTTAGGTGCCCATGTTGCACCACTGGGGGTGAAATTCTATACTGGGGATATGTTTCCGGATAAATACAAACAATATGCCTTTATTGCGGAACACGGCTCTTGGAATCGTTCAAAAAAAGTGGGGTATAAAATATCTTTGGTGCACCTTCAAGATAACGAAGCAGTCGGATATGAGACCTTTTTAGAGGGATGGCTTGATGAAGCAGCGCAAGAACGCTTTGGTCGACCCGTAGATTTACTGTTTTTGGATGACGGCTCTCTTTTAATTTCCGATGATTTTGGAGATGCCATATATCGAGTGACATATTCTTCAACTAATTCCTAGTTTTAATCACTCGGCTTAAAGAATAGAAATAGGGTACTAAGTCCCAAAATCTTCATTTTATCCTTTGTGGATAAGATGCTAAGCTTGCATTCCCTAAAAAGAAGTTCTTTATTCTCAAAATGACCAGTGAAATCTATCGAAACAAATCGATAAAAACACTATTTTAGAGGCATTCCCTTTAGGGACTAAACCAACCATAATGAAAGTATTTATCTTTTCCTTATGCTCCTTACTCGCTATGAGTTTAGGGGCCCAGATTGAAAAATCACAATTCCAAAACCTTGAATATCGTATGATCGGCCCCTTTAGAGGAGGCCGAACCGTTGGCGCTGTCGGTATTCCTACACAACCCAATGTCTTTTTCTTTGGTCATAATAACGGAGGCGTCTGGAAGACGGATGATTATGGTCGTACTTGGAATCCGATTTTCGATGATGCACCTACGGGTTCTGTTGGCGATTTAGCAGTGTCCCCGACCAATCCTGATATTATATATGTAGGTACAGGCGAGGGTTTACATCGACCCGATTTAGCTGTTGGTGATGGAATGTTCAAGACCGCTGACGGTGGAAAAACCTGGAAACATATTGGTTTAAATGACGTTCAACAGGTCAGCAGAGTCATTGTACACCCTACCAATCCGGATATCGTTTTTGTTGCTGGCTTAGGTCATCCTTATGGCGCCAATAAAATGAGGGGTATTTTTCGTTCCGTTGATGGAGGCACCACTTGGCAAAAAACCTTATACATCAATCAAAGTACAGGAGCGGTTCAGGTGGAATTCGATCCTAATAATCCGCAAATTTTGTTTGCCGATATGTGGGAACATCTTGAAGGTCCTTGGGAAAATGCAAAATTCTCTGGTTCGAATAGTGGATTGTACAAATCAATGGATGGAGGAAGCACTTGGCAAAAAATCACCAAAGGATTACCGACTATTGAGCAGGGATTGGGCAGAATTGGAGTCGCAATAGCCCCAAGCAATTCGGATACGATGTATGCAACCGTTGATGCCAGAGAAAATGGAGGCATCTATGGAAGTGACGATGCTGGTGAAAGTTGGTCACTCGTTACTACAGATTACAGATTATGGGGTAGAGGCAGTGATTTCGCTGAAATCAAGGTGCATCCTGATAATGAAAATAAGTTGTTTGTGGGGAATATTGCTTCCTATACATCCGATGATGGTGGTAAAAACTGGACCTCCCTAAAAGGTGCTCCAGGGGGTGATGACTATCACCGTATTTGGATCAATCCCTTACAACCAGATATTATGCTTTTTGCGGCGGATCAAGGTGCCGTGATTACGGTGAACGGTGGTAAGACCTGGAGCTCGTGGTACAATCAGCCCACGGCACAATTATATCATGTGAGCACTGATAACCAATTTCCCTATTGGGTATATGGTGGGCAACAAGAAAGTGGTGCGATTGCAGTAGCAAGTCGAAGCAATGGCGGACAGATTTCATTTCGCGAATTCATGGGCGTTGGTGCTGATGAATATGCCTATGTGGCACCAGACCCCAAAGACCCTAATATTGTCTACGGGGGTCGGGTCATCAAATATGATAAACGTACTGGGCAATCGCAGGTCGTTGCGCCGGAAGTATTACGCAGCGGTAAGGTCAGATTCATTAGAACAATGCCATTATTGTTCCATCCTGCGGATGACACTATGCTTTTGTTTGGAACAAATATCGTTTTCAAAACTTTGGATGGAGGACATCGTTGGGAAGAAATCAGTCCTGATTTAACGCGTAAACAACCAGAAGTTCCTGCTAGTTTTGCTGATTTTGTCAAAAAGGAAATAGAGCATATGCCACAACGGGCGATCGTTTATGCCTTGGGGCCTTCTCCTTTGGACAAAAATATCATTTGGGCAGGCACGGATGACGGCCTGGTACATGTGACCACTGATGGTGGTAGCAAGTGGACAAATGTCACTCCTTCCGAACTAAGCCCCTGGGATAAGATTTCTCAAATCGATGCAGGTCATTTTGATAAGGGAACCGCTTACATCGCCGTCAATGCCATTCGAAAAGACGATATGCGACCCTTGGTTTATAAAACGCACGATTTCGGAAAAACATGGGAAAAGATTTCCAACGGAATGAATCCTATGGGGCCAGTAAATACAGTTCGTGAAGACCATACCTCGGCGGGCTTGCTTTTTGCAGGTACGGAACGTGAGGTTTATTTTTCGGTTGACGATGGTGCTAGTTGGCAGTCATTACGAATGAACATGCCCGCTTCCTCTATACGTGATTTGGTGATTCATGAGAACGATTTGGTCATCGGTACCCATGGGCGTTCCATATGGATTTTGGATGATTTTAGTTTCTTAAGGGAATTGACGGAACTCCCTAAAGATGCGCCCCATTTGTTTCAACCTAGTGTAGCGACTCGTGTGCGGTTTAACATGTTCGCCGATACTCCTTTGCCACCTGAAGAACCTACTGGAGACAATCCGCCTGATGGTGCCCTGATCGACTACTATCTACCTCATGATTCCAAAGAAGTGTTACTGGAGATTTTGGATGGAAACAATCAATTGATCGATAAATTCAGTAGTGCAGCTATTTTGCAACTTCCAGATACCACTAAACTGCCGCACCCCACGTATTGGATACGACCTATGTCAAAACCTTCAGCAAAGAAAGGTCATCAACGGTTTGTCTGGAACCTTAGATATACTGACCCACCGGGTGCTAATCGCAGTTATGCTATTGCTGCGGTTTTAAGAAATACGCCAGTCGGACCGGTGGGGCCATTAGTAGCACCTGGCATTTATACCATAAGGTTGACGGTAGATGGTATTACCGATGAAAAACAGATTACGGTTCGCTTAGACCCTCGATCGCAACTTTCGGATATAGATTTAAAGTTACAAACAGAACTTTCCATGGGGGTCTATAAGGCCTATTTGGAATTGCATAGCATTCGTGACGAGGGTCTAGCAAAGTTGGAGAGCAAAATGCTTACGGGTAAAAAGAGATCTGCTTTTTTGAAATTCATCGGTGACGGTAATCCAAATAATGGAGACCCTTTGTACGGCAGCATACGCGAAACTGATCTTGAAGATGAAACGCTTGTTGGCCTTCAAGAGAAATTGCTCTATCTTTTGGTGGTCTTGCAAAATGCGGATGTCAAACCGACCGAACCGACACAGAAAGCGGTCAAAAGTCTTATCAAACGAAAGGAAGAAATGCTTTCGAAATGGCAATCTATCTCGAAATAACCCAGTTCATGAACACTAAATGAAATATGATATGAAAACGACACTTTACACTTTCATTGTAGCCCTCTTGCTGACCTCGGGGTTATTTGCACAGCGCAAGAATAAAAGTACGGCTCCACTGATTTCCGAAAGACTATATGAATCAATGAAATATCGGAATATAGGGCCGTTTCGTGGTGGGCGCTCTACTACCGTAACAGGTATTCCGGATGATATTTTCACATTCTACATGGGTGCAACCGGAGGCGGAGTTTGGAAGACCACCGATGGTGGAAACACTTGGAATAATATATCCGATGGCTTTTTCAATACTACGGGTATTGGTGATATTACCCCTGCGCCCTCCAATCCGGATATTATTTATGTCGGTACGGGCGAATCGCCTGTTCGTGGGGTAAAGACTTCCCACGGAGATGGGCTATACAAATCTACGGATGCGGGCAAGACATGGAAACATATGGGGCTACAGAAAACAAGGCATATCAGCGATGTTTATGTACATCCGAACAATCCTGACAAAGTGTATGTTGCTGCTCAAGGTAATCCTTGGGGACCCAATGAAGAAAGAGGCATCTATCTTTCCGAAGATGGTGGTGTTACTTGGGATAAAATCCTTTATGTCAATGAGAATTCAGGCATTGTCGATATGACTGTTGACCCAAACAATCCTGATTTTATGATGGTGGCTTCTTGGGAGTTTTGGCGCAAACCTTGGATAGTTCACAGTGGTGGTCCCGGTAGTCATATCTATAAGACGACCGATGGTGGCAAAAACTGGAAGACAATTACGAAAGGCTTACCCGAATTAAAAGGTAAAATGGGGGTTGATATTTCACCAGCGAATCCTAATATTGTTTATATCGCCATTGATGCTTTAGGGGAGAAGGCAGGTGTTTATCGCTCAGATGATGCCGGTGAGAGCTTTAAACAAATGACCAATGATGCGACAACATATGCACGTTCCTGGTATTATATGCATATCATCGCAGACCCCAATGACGAAGATGAACTATGGGTAATGAACAGTTTTGCAATGAAATCGATCGATGGTGGAAAAACTTTTAAAGGGATAAAAGGTAGCCATGTGGATCATCATGATTTATGGATCAATCCAAAGAATAGTGACATCATGGTCAATGCCAATGATGGTGGTGGTTCTGTGACCTTTAATGGTGGTGAAACTTGGTCATCGATGTTCAATCAGCCAACGGGACAGTTTTACCGCTTGCTGACCGATAATGGAAATCCATATCGTATCTATTCAGGTCAACAAGATAATAGTACTATCGCTATTGACAGTCGGGTAGTCGATGACGGTATCGGTGAAATGCATTGGGATGTCATGCGTGCAGGGGAGTCTTCAACGGTAGCAGTAGACCCCAACAATCCACGTTATGTCTATTCCACCTATTTCGCGAGCAATTTTGTGGAATGGGATCGCGATATCGATAACACAAGAATGGTGATGCCCTATCCTACCAGGGTTACCGGCGAGCAACCCAAGAATTTAAAATACAGAGCCAATTGGAACGGTCCCGTTATCGTTTCACCTCATAATCCGAATGTAATTTATTATGGTTCTCAATATGTCATGAAATCCTCGGATAGGGGTGTGACATGGGAGGTATTGAGTGAAGACCTTACTCGAAATGACAAAGACCATCAAGGAAAGGGCGGTGAACCCGTGAGCAATGAGCAAATTACCGCAGAGAGCTACAATAATCTTTTTAATATCGAAGAGTCCCCATTGAAAGAAGGGGTGATTTGGGTCGGCTCTGATGACGGGCTAGTACATGTCACTCAAGATGCGGGTAAAACATGGACCAATGTGACGCCAAAGGGACTCAAAGAGAGTATCATTAATGTTGTCGAACCTTCCCCACATGATCCTGCGACGGCTTATATAGCGGTTACTGGTTATAAACTAAATGATTTTACACCTTATATTTTCAAAACCAATGATTATGGTTCAAGCTGGACGAAAATCGTGAACGGCCTACCCGCCGATACTTTTGCCCGTAGTGTTCGCGAGGACCCGGATCGCAAAGGATTGTTATACGCTGGTACTGAAACTGGTGTTTTTGTTTCCTTTGATGATGGAAATTTGTGGCTATCCTTGCAGAACAATTTGCCGGAAGTACCCATAACCGATTTAAGGGTAAAGCGAAAAGACTTGGTCGTCGGCACCCAAGGAAGAGCACTATGGATTTTGGATGACTTGACGCCATTACATCAGATTTCCGAGGATATCGCAAAAGCGGATTATTACCTTTATAAACCCAATGATCCCAGTGCCGAACTCTCGGTTGCCTATAGTATTGATGGGGGACAAGGGGAGAATCCTCCGCAAGGAGCACAAATTCACTATGTTTTGAATAAAGCGGTTGCTGAAGATACCCCATTATCTCTTGAAATAATGGATAGTTTGGGAGAGGTCATTCATTCAGAGTTCACCAATTTACCAAGAGTAGGGTGTGATACTTTGATAAAGCCTCAATTGAAACGAAAAGTAGGGGCACATCGGTATCGATGGAATATGAAAGTGGGGACATTTGATTGTTTGACCGAATTGTATACGACCAATCGAGATTTGACGGCTTACAATGCAGCTCCCGGTAAATATAAGGTTCGATTGAATGTAGGTGCGTTTTCCCAGACGCAAGACTTCGAAATTAAAATCGATCCACGTATTGCGAACAGCATTGAAAATGTAACTGCAGCTTATAAGGAGCGTGATCTGATTTCAAAATCCATTTATGAGGGCGCCACTGAAATGGCCAAAGGAGTACGAGATTTACGTAAAATCAAGCAGCAATTAGATTTTATACTTTCGGTAACAACAGATGAAAAAATCAAGAAGGAGGGTAAAGCTTTGAACCAGACCTTAGATGATTGGATAGCTGAAATCTTACAAAAAGAAATGCGCACCTATCAAAGCAATTATATGTTTGAAGCACGCTTATTAATAAAATTCAAAGCCTTCTTGAACCGCACTGGAAAGGGAAATTTACCCGTTACCCAAGGCACACGTGATGTTACCAAAGACTATTTACAGCAATGGAGCGCCTTGAAATCAAGTTTGCAAGGCATAAAGACCAACGATGTTTCAAAGTACAATCAACTCTTAAAAGATGCTGGTTTGCCTGAGCTGTATTGGCCGTGATATCGTTTGTTATACGTCATTTAACCAAAGTAAAAAACACGACTATGAATCAGCGTAGGAATTTTTTAAAAAGAGGTTCAATTGCTGCACTTGCAGCTCCTTTGATTTCTTTCGATTCCAATAAAAAATGGTCACTGGAAGTCCTTCGCGTACCCTTTGCTAATACGGAGGATTATTGGAGAATGATTCGCAAACAATTTCCATTGAAGGAAGGGCAGACCTATTTTAATAATGGTACGATGGGCCCAAGCTCAGGCTATGTTTTGGATACGATGATAAATCATATGCTTCATTTTAACAAGGAAGCAGCTACCATAGATTACAAAGATGGTTCTGGGCCTGAATTGTTAAGTGGTTATTTCCCCTATAAAGAACTCCGTTCGAAATTGGCTGATATCATCAATTGTGATTACAAAGAACTGTCACTGGTACAAAATGCCACCTTCGGGATGAATTACGTTGGTATGGGGCTTGATCTGAAAGCTGGCGATGAATTGTTGAATACCGATCAAGAACATGGGGGTGGTTTTGGGGCTTGGCAATTGCTCGCCAAACGAAAAGGCTGTGTTTACAAGCAGGCCAAGATGCCAATTCCTGCGAATGACCCGCAAGAGATTTTCGATGCCATATTCAAAGCGGTAACACGAAAAACCAAGGTAATTGCCATTCCACATATTGTTTCGGTATACGGTACCATCATGCCGGTAAAAGCAATCTGTGCAGAGGCTAGAAAACGTGGAATTTTCACTGTCCTTGATGGTGCCCAATGTGTCGGCCAAATCAAAGTGGATGTTAAAGATATTGGTTGCGATGCCTATTATTCAAGTTTGCATAAATGGATGTTGGCCCCTGCTGGCAATGGCATCTTGTATATCAATAACGAGGTCGTTTCCAGTATATGGTCTACCGTTGCCAGTTACAATTGGGATAATCAAGAAGATCATGGATTTCGATTAATGCAAAACGGAACAGGTAACCCTGCACTCCTGGCTGGTTTTGATGCAGCTGTTGATTTTTTCAATACGGTAGGCGAGGATCGATGGGTCAATAGAATCAAGGAATTAGGAGCTCATTTGCGCAAAGGCCTAAAGGAAATGCCACATGTAACGATTCATTCCTCCACGAATGAAGCAATGGCTGCTGGTTTGACGACCTACGCCGTAGCTGGAATAAACGGACCCGATTTGCAGAAAACCCTATGGGAACGAGAACGTCTGCAACCGCGTTCGGTGGGAACAGAACTCTTGCGACACTCTGTACATATTTACAATTCAAAAGAAGAAATTGACAAAGCACTTCAGGTCATCCGTTCCTTGGCCTAAATACGAAGCTCATGAATGCCGAATTACCCCGATTGCCCAAATTCGAACCAATGTGTTCTTTTTAGTTTTAATTGATAACAAAACAAAAACAATGAAAAATTTTTATTCAAAAATTATATACTGCTTACTATTTCTTGGCTGTAACCTCTATGCACAAGATCGTCTTACGGGTGAGACATTTACTACCCGTTCCGAAATTTTGGCTAGAAATGGTATGGCCGCAACAAGTCAACCTTTGGCCACACAAGTTGCTTTGGAGATATTGAAAAAAGGGGGCACTGCAATGGATGCTGCGATTGCGGCAAATGCCATGCTGGGTCTTGTAGAACCGGGCAGTTGTGGCATTGGTGGTGATATTTTCGCCATTGTTTGGAACGCCAAAGACCAAAAACTCTACGGTTTCAATGGCAGTGGGCGCGCTCCGAAATCTTTGTCCATAGATTATTTTATGGATAAAGGAATGAAGTATGTTCCTTTACATGGCCCATTGCCCGTCTCGGTGCCTGGCTGCGTTGATGGCTGGTTCGAATTGCACAAAAAATTCGGAAAACTAAAAATGGAGGAAATTTTGCAACCCGCTATATCCTATGCTCGCGATGGTTTTCCTGTTTCAGAGGTCATTGCCTATGAAATGGCCTCAAGCAATGCGAGGTTAAAAGACCAACCAGGTTTTGCGGAAACTTATATGCCCAATGGGCGATTTCCCCTTAAGGGAGAAGTCTTCAAAAACCCAGATTTGGCCAATACCTATGAAGCGATTACCAAAACTGGGCGTGATGCTTTTTATAAGGGCAGTATTGCCAAAACCATGGCGGCCTACATGGCAAAGCATGGTGGTTTCTTGTCATATGATGATCTAGCCAACCACACCTCGAATTGGGTGGAGCCCGTTTCGGTCAATTACCGAGGCTATGATGTTTGGGAATTACCGCCAAATGGCCAAGGTACGGCAGCCCTGCAAATGTTGAATATATTGAAAGGATTCGATATCGCGACTATGGGATTCGGGAGTCCCGAATACCTCCATGTACTTGCCGAAGCCAAAAAATTGGCCTATGAAGATCGTGCGAAGTTCTATGCAGACCCGGCGTTTAATAATATTCCGCTAGAAACCTTGTTGTCCGATGCGTATACTGCGAAAAGGAAAGGTCTTATCAAGCTTGATGAAGCTGCAGACAGCTATCCTGCTGGTGATATGGAAATAGAAGCGGGCAATACCACGTATTTGACTGTTGCAGACAAGGAGGGAAATATGGTTTCTTTGATACAAAGTATTTATTCGGTATTCGCTTCAGGTATGGTACCCGATGGATTGGGTTTCGTTCTCCAAAACCGTGGACAAATGTTCAATATTCAAGACAAAAATCATGCAAACGCACTGGAGCCGAGTAAGCGACCGTTCCATACGATTATTCCGGCCTTTATTACAAAAGATGGAAAGCCGTGGGTGAGTTTCGGACTAATGGGTGGAGCTGTACAACCCCAAGGACACGCTCAGATTGTAGTCAATTTAGTCGACTTTGGCATGAATCTTCAAGAGGCAGGCGACGCACCTAGAATGCGTCATACTGGTAGCTCGCAACCCACAGGTTATAAAATGGCCAATGGCGGCATTTTGCATTTGGAAAGCGGCTTTGATGCAAAAACCCTGCGCGAATTACGAAAAAAAGGACACCGTATCGGTTATGGAGTAGGTATGTATGGCGGTTACCAAGCGATTGGAGTCAATTTAGAAAACAAAGTATATTCAGGTGCTTCTGAATCGCGTAAAGATGGACAAGCGGCCGGGTATTGATTTAATTATGTATCAATTGAATGGTATCCTATACGATACTGAATTATTAATTTATAGATTTTAACCAAGCTATTTTATTATGAAGCTTCGATCCTATTACAAACTTCTCGTGTTCACTTTTTTAACAACTTCTACAACTTTGATTTCGCAAGATTTCGAGGCCTTGCAATATAGACAGGTTGGGCCTGAGCGAGGTGGGCGGGTTACCACGGTAACCGGAACGGCAATGTTGCCGGGTACTTTCTATTTAGGAGCTTCGGGTGGCGGGGTTTGGAAATCGGAAGATTACGGCACTTCTTGGAACAATGTTTCCGATGGATTTTTTGCTACGCCATCGATAGGTGCTATTGAAGTGGCGACAAATGACCCTAATATCGTTTATGTCGGAACCGGTTCCGATGGATTGCGAAGCAATGTCATTGGCGGGAAAGGCGTCTATAAATCTATCGATGCAGGCAAAACATGGGAACATATTGGCCTCAAAAATGTTGGGCAAATTGGAGCAGTTGAAATCGACCCGACAAATAGCAACATCGTTTGGGTGGCAGCAATCGGTAACGCATTCAAATCAAATGCGGAGCGTGGGATATATAAAACTATGGACGGGGGGCAAAACTGGCAAAAAGTTTTGTTCGTTTCCGATACTGTTGGCTTTTCTGATTTGGAACTCCTTCCGGGGAATCCGAATGTTATTTATGCCGCTGCTTGGAAAGCCGAGCGAAAACCATGGACTATCATTTCAGGGGGTACTTCGGAAGAAGGCGGAATTTATAAATCCGTGAACGGTGGAAAAGACTGGGTGAAGCTCGACAAGGGACTACCTCAAGGAACCATTGGTAAAATCGATTTGGCTGTATCTGCCGTCAATTCGAGTATGGTATATGCCGTAATCGAAGCACCTGGGAAACAAGGAGGGATATATAAATCCGTTGACCAAGGCAAATCATTTCAACAAATGTCTGATAACAAAGGTCTGGTCAATCGCCCCTTTTATTATACCAATATCGAATTGGACCCTACGAATCCTGATATTGTGTATTCCAATGCGAACCCGCTTTTGAAATCTATCGATGGTGGAAAAAGTTGGAAGCGGATGCGTGTACCCCATGGTGATAATCATGATATTTGGATCAATCCAGATAATCCTGAATTGTTGATCCAGGCGAATGACGGTGGTGCAAACGTTAGTTTCAATGGTGGAAAGACCTGGTCTACACAATTCAACCAACCGACAGCAGAGTTATATCAAGTGGAAGTTGATGATCAATATCCGTATTGGCTGTATGCCGGTCAACAGGATAATTATTCAACCATTGCCGTACCTAGTTTTCCACCTTACGCACTTCAAAATCCCGGTCGGGGCTATATTATCAATACCGGGGGATGTGAAACCGGCCCTGCGGTCCCAAAACCTGGTGATCACAATACCGTCTATGCCAATTGTAAAGGTCGTTTTGGGGTATTTAACAAACTAACTGGGGTTGAAAAGAGCTATTATGTGGGTGCCTCCAATATGTACGGACATAATCCGAAAGACTTGAAGTATCGCTTTCAACGGGTAGCACCTATTCATGTGTCACCGCACAACCCTGATGTGGTTTATCATGGCTCACAGTATTTACATAAAACACGTAATGACGGACAAATTTGGGAAACCATTTCCCCTGACTTGACCGCTTTTGAAGCGGATAAACAGGTCATTTCAGGAAGTCCGATTACTCGTGATATCACAGGTGAGGAGTATTACAGTACTTTATATTCCATTCGAGAATCGAAGCTGAAAGAAGGTCTTATTTGGACAGGGTCTAACGATGGCGTTATTTCCGTTACACAGGATGGTGGTGCAAGTTGGAAGAATGTTACCCCTAAGAAGCTACCGAAAGGGGGAAGGGTAGAATCGGTAGAACCCTCCCATCACGAATTGGGTACTGCCTATATTGCAGTAGACCGGCATTTGTTGGGTGATGACAGGCCGTATGTGTATAAGACCGATGATTTCGGACAAAATTGGGAATTATTAAGCATAGCATCCAATGGAATTCCTTCAGATTATATCACTAGAGTACTGCGAGAAGACCCTGTTCGCAAAGGATTGCTGTACGTAGGCACTGAATTTGGCATGTTCATTTCTTTCGATGATGGAAAAACATGGAAAACCTTTCAACAGAATCTTCCCGTTACGCCTATAACCGATTTGAAAATATTCCGTGGTGATTTGGTGATGAGTACCATGGGTAGAGGGTTCTGGATTTTAGATAATATTACTTCGCTAAGACAAAAGGAAATAACCGATATTAAAAATTCGCCCCATGTATTCAAACCGGATGTCACGGTTCGGTATCGTTACCCTATGGTACGCGATGGGGATGCATTTCCGAAATTCCCAAGGACAGCGGTTTTACTTGATTATTTTTTACCGGAACCAGCCCAAGATGGTTTGAAATTGGAGGTTTTAAATTCCAAAAACGAATCGGTAGTGACGATTTTAAGTGATAGTACACAATTGAAATCGACTGTCGAGGAGGTCGAGGACATGAACTTGAGCCAAACCTTCCGTTTTGTAAATGAAAAATTAGAGAATACCAAGGGACTGCAACGTTTCGCTTGGGATTTACGCCAAAAAGGGGCTTGGGATGCAGATGCTAAAAAGCGTTTTAAAAACGGCCCAATGGTGCCTCCAGGAACCTACACGGCCAAACTGACCGTTGGTAAAGAATCCTTCGAGCAAACCTTCGAGATTGTATTGGATCCCAGGGTGAAGGCGGAAGGACTATCCGAAGCTGAGATTGAAAAACAATTGGCCATGCAAAACCAGGTCATGCATTTGCTCTCGAAAGCTCGAAAACTTCAGACCGAATTGGAAAAAGAGTCCAAATCATTAAAAGATGAAGTGAAACAGGCTTCCCAATTGGAACATACGAATTCCCTTTTAAAACAATTAAAAAACGATGAGGGGGCTTACCCGAAGCAAATGTTGGTAGCCCAAATAGCCTATTTGTACAATATGGTCAAGGGTGCGGATCAGCGACTTGGGCAAGATGCTGCTGAGCGCTATCAAGAATTGGAAGCGCAGTTTGAAAAAATAAAAGAAGCAGCCGGTAGTTGAACGCTATTCTAACCGAACATTTGGGTAGTACACCCTAGATTTTTTTATCAATATAACGTCTAAGAAACCAAAATAAATTATGAAAACCCGTCACCTAATTACACTGATACTATTGCTATTCACCTTCCAAAATGGAAATAGCCAAGAAGAAAATGACATCTTTCTCAAGTTGGAAGAAATTGCCATCGTTGACCAAAAGGTGATGATGCCCATGCGCGATGGTATTCGTTTGGCAACGGACATTTATCGCCCTAAGACCACTGAAAAAGTCCCTATTATTTTTTCAAGAACACCATATAACTTCAATACATGGGGAGATGGAGAGCAACGAACACGAACCGCGGAACGAGCCTATGAAGTAGTGAAACGAGGATATGCCTATGTGGTTCAAAATGAACGCGGGCGTTATTTTTCAGAAGGCGAGTGGGATATTTTGGGAGTACCCCTTACCGATGGGTATGATGCATTCTCGTGGATGAAAGACCAATCGTGGTCGAATGGTAAAATAGGTACTTATGGCTGCTCTTCCACGGCGGAGTGGCAAATGGCCGTCGCCGCTTTGGACCATCCGTCGCATGCCGCCATGGTACCACAAGGCTTTGGTGCCGGTGTGGGAAGTGTTGATGGTATTGTGGAACAGGGTAATTGGTATCGAGGAGGTGCCGAGCAATTGTTGTTTTTTTCTTGGTTATACGGGGTGGAGCACGATAAATTCAAACCAAGAATTCCAGAGGGAGCTACCCAGGAAGATTTAATCCGTATTTCGAGATTTTATGATTTGGCACCTGAGAATCCAAAAGTGGACATGGCTGAAGCCTTAAGTCATCTGCCAATCCAAGATATTTTAAAAAATATCAACGGCAAGAAAGAAGTATTTGACAAGATGGTGCGCCGTAAACCCAATCACCCTGATTGGTTCAAAGGCGGATTATATCATGATACTATGGAAATCAGTATTCCCAGTTTTTGGTTTGCTTCTTGGTATGATGTTTCCATCACGCCGAACTTGACCTTGTTCAATCATGTGCGAAACAAATCTAGCGACCCTACAGTGCGTGATAATCAGTATTTGGTCATTGCACCGACCTTGCATTGCGCATACACCAGAGCTACTGAGAATACTGTGGTCGGTGAACGCAGTGTAGGTGACGCTCGGCTCAATTATGACGAACAGATTTATGCCTGGTGGGATCTTTGGTTGAAAGGCGAATCCAACGATTTTAAGGAAAAGACACCGCGGGTACAATTCTATACAATGGGAAGCAACAAATGGCAGTCCGCAGCGCAATGGCCTCCTGCCGATACCAAAATGACAACCTACTATTTGAATAGTAACGGTGATGCGAATACCTTGAATGGGGGAGGTACCTTGACCAAAAAGAAGGCATCCAAAGATATGCCCGATTCTTTTGTCTATGACCCTATGAATCCGGTTGGCTCTTTAGGAGGCAATGTATGCTGTACCGGAAATGCAGTGAAGGGAGGCGCTTATGATCAACAGAAACAAGAGGAAAGAAATGATATACTGGTCTATACCTCCGATGTGCTTTCAAAAGGAGTTGAAGTTAGTGGATTTATCGAATCGACCCTCTATGTTTCTTCAGATGCCAAGGATACCGATTTTACCATAAAACTGATAGATGTTTATCCTGATGGAAAAGCCTATAATTTAGATGAAACCATTCAACGGGTACGATATCGCGAAGGATATGACAAAGAGGTTTTTATGGAAGACGGAACCGTGTATAAAGTTGATTTGACTCCAATGTCGACCAGTAACTATTTTAAAAAAGGGCATCGCATTCGTATCGAAATATCCAGTAGTAATTTTCCGCGTTTTGCCCGTAATTTAAATACCGGTGGTAACAATTACGATGAGGCCGAGGGCGTGATCGCCAAGAACAAAGTACATCACTCCAAAAGCTATCCTTCACAAATACGCCTACCATTCAGAAAATAAAGCCCATGAAAAAATTGCTTGTCCTTATAAGTTTTCTGATGCTGACAACGCCCTTGCAGTATTGCAAAGGTCAGTCTGAAACGGAGGGCAATGCTGCCTATTCTTATAGAAAAGGAGACCCAAACGGAATAGGCAAATGGTATATGGGTAGAGAAATCGCTCACGTTATGGGGTTTCAAGGCATGTCTTGGCTCGAGCGACCAGAACGAGAGGCGGAAGAAAATACTTCCACTTTGTTAAAAAATATGGAGATCAAAGCAGGTGATACCATTGCGGATATCGGTGCCGGGTCGGGCTATCATGTGTTCAAAATGGCCGCTTTGGCTAATGAAGGACATATTTATGCCGTGGATATACAAGATGAAATGTTAACCGTCATTCAACAAAAAAAGAAGGAGACCGGAGTTGCTCATATTTCTACTGTCAAAGGGGGAGCCAAAAGTGTCAACCTTGCTGAAAACACCATTGACAAAGTACTTATGGTGGACGTATATCACGAATTCGACTATCCGGCAGAAATGATCGCTTCCATAAAAAGTGCCTTGCGACCCGATGGCAAAATCTATCTTATTGAGTACCGAGGGGAAGATGCGAATGTGCCTATAAAAGAAATCCATAAAATGACTGAAAATCAGGCCGTGAAGGAACTAAAAGCGGCTGGTTTTTCCCTGGAAAGAAATATGAATAACCTGCCTTGGCAGCATTGTCTGGTTTTTATTTTGGAATAGATGAGACCCTAAAATCGAAATATTATAGTACAGGCATTCCGTTAACCTATTTCCCATATAAAGTACTTGGTGCTTCCCATTCTTTGTACAAGGTTTCATCCTCAAAAAACAAAAAGATTCGCCATAATTTGATTTAATAATGTATCGAGAAAAATAAAGGGTTTTCTCTGCCTCAAGGTTCTACGAGACCGGATAAATAAGCATCAGCCTATTTCGCCTGAAAAACGATAATGATATAGAATAAAGATGTGATGAATAGCAGTATCAGACCCAGAGCCAAATATAGTAAGGACTTGTTGACGTACTTGAACTTCACAGCTGCGATCTTTGAGTTGATATATATTTGTTGCCCCAATTGGTCGAATAATTCATCTTGGTCTAAGCTAATTTTGTAAAAGGTTTTAGAAAATTCATTTATGGTGCCATAGTTGTTAATGACGTCCATAAAAAAAAATACGTTCTTATCAAATTTCAATTCAAGTCTTGGCATAAAACATCGGATACTGAAGTAGATGGAAATAACGGTCGTCACGAACCATAATCCCGATAGCACATATAGGAAATTATAACCCATTGCCTGCTCAAGAACCTCACCTATATGGTTATATATTAAATTTAAAATGATGCCATAAAAAGAAAGGATCAGGCCTGCTTTTATTTCCGATGCCCTGATAAGTCCGAAAATATAGTTGATACTTCCCCAATAATGGTCTACCAATTCTTCAGCGTGACCCGTTAACTTTGGTGGTTTAAGACTTGGTCTAGGTTTTTTCGTATTGTCGGTTTGCTGTTGTTCTTGTGGTTGGTTCATATACTTCAAATTAAAACTTAAAAGTAACTACCTTGTTATTTTTCAGGGGCACATAGGAAAGATAGTGAATATACCTAAAAGTTAAGTTTTTAATCCTATTCGCGGTTAATAAGGTGTAAGAATTACAATGGAATCTCAAATTCGACAACAATCAATACCGGACCTATTGTGGGTGGGGTAGCGGGCACCAAAAAGTTTGTCTATGATATTTGGGGCGATACCGTCAATTTTGCCTCCCGTAGGGAGACCATGTCGGAAATTGGACGGGTAAAAATTTCGGAAAGCACCTATCAATTGGTGAAGGACCATTTTGATTGCACTCCCCATGGTGAAATATATGTCAAGAACCGGGGTATGATGCGAATGCATTTTGTAAATCATTTAACTACATCAAAGACGGATGACATCGAACTTGGTATCTTGGATAGTGGCAAGAAGGTTTGAATCATTTCACTTAATTACCAAATTCTTTTGATATCCTTACCAAAATCCTTTTATCTTTATAAAAGCTTGATTCTCAAATATTAAAATGTATTACACCCAATGAAAAGTTATCCCAGTATTTTCAATGATGTCATCGGACCGGTCATGCGTGGCCCTTCAAGTTCACATTGTGCAGCTTCTTTGCGTATTGGCCGAATGTGTCGTGACTTAATGGAGGGTGACATCGAAGAAGTCTATATCGAATTCGACCCGAATGGTTCCTTGGCTACTACCCACAAGGGGCAAGGATCAGATATGGGGTTGTTTGGGGGTTTCATGGGATGGGAAGCCGACGAAGAGCGGTTGCCCAATTATTTACAGGCCATTGAGGAAGCGGGGATTCAAGTTAAAATCGATATTCATCCCATCGGGGCTACACATCCCAATACCTATAAGATTAGCTTAAAAAACAACAAGGAGACCCGAATAGTAACCGCCATTTCAACGGGAGGAGGCATGATCGAAATTATTGAAATCGATGGAGCACCGGTATCCATGGCCGGAGATTTTTGTCAGACTTTGGTCTATGTTAAATCCCCCGCGAAGTTAATGGACCACATTAAAGCGTCTTTTGCTTATGATGATATTGGCTTACGCGAGGGAAATTCCACTTTTATTGAAATAAAATCGAACCAATTCATTCCGGCTGGTCTACAGGCATCACTCCTTGAAATGAACGAGGTACTTTTCATTAAGAAAATGCACCCTATACTTCCTATAATGGCACGTAAGAATCTTGCTGTTCCCTTTATTACCTGTAATGAAATGCTTGATTATAATAAAGGCAAGGATCTTGAATTATGGGAGTTGGCCGTTGCCTATGAAAGTATGCGCGGCAATATTTCGGAAGAAGTTGTTTTTGAAAAGATGCGTGCTATTTTGAAGCTTATGCAAAATGCCATCGACCTTGGCTTACAAGGAACGAAATATGCGGATCGCATTCTAGGCCCACAATCCTTGACTTTTCAGGAAAGGATGGATGGAAAAAAATTGGTGGCGGGCGATGTGCTGAACCAGGTAATTCTATACACTTCTGCCATGATGGAAGTCAAAAGCGCTATGGGTGTGATTGTAGCAGCACCTACTGCAGGCTCTTGTGGGGCCTTGCCAGGAGCACTTATTGGTATTGGCAGAACATTAGAACTATCCGAAGACGAAATGATAAAAGCATTGTTGGCAGCAGGAATTATTGGTGTTTTCATTGCCGCGCACGCTACATTTGCGGCGGAAGTCGGTGGGTGCATGGCTGAATGCGGATCAGGATCTGGCATGGCCGCGGCAGGTATCGTAGTATTAAAAAAGGGCACTTTGAACCAATCACTTTCAGCAGCTTCCATGGCCTTGCAATCCTGCTTAGGGATGATCTGTGATATGATTGCCGATCGGGTCGAGGCCCCATGTCTAAATAGAAATGTTATGGCGGCAACCAATGCTATTTCTTGTGCGAATATGGCCTTATCCGATTACGATCATTTGATTCCCTTAGATGAAGTAGTCGAGACCATGAAACGCGTGGGCGATGAACTGCCCAATACACATCGATGTACTGGTCTAGGCGGGTTGGCCATTACCAAAACCGCGAAGGAAATCGAGGCCAAGTTGGCCAAGGGGGAAATCAATACAAACAAGACCTTTTTTAAGGTTTGCTAGATCGACCTGGAATTTTGACGAGGTGTTTCTAATGAGTTGGTCTTTTACCAGATATCCTTTCCGCGTATTAAAATAATGGCATCATTTACAGACGATGAATAATACGACTAGAGTTTTAAGAACATGGAAAGGGTGGACAACCATGGAGAATGCTCCGATTTATGAGGACATGCTTATTTATGAGGTATTCCCTGAAGTAAAAAGAAAAGGCATTGACGGTTTAGAGAAAGCCAGTATTTCAACATTAAAAACAGAAGATGAAGTAGATTTTTTTCTTGTTCTACAATTCGATCCACTTGATGCAGTAAAGAGTTTTGCGGGTGAAAATTATAAAAAGGCCTATATTCCCGATAATGCAAAACGCGTGCTTTTGAGATATGATACTAATGCCCAACATTTTGACTTAAAGAAGGAGTTGATTTTATCATGAAGAATTAATACAGCAGTTAAAAATATCTAAATTGCATTGAAACGCATCGTACATTTGATACAATATGATTATAGTAATTTGGGTTTCATTGGCCGGTCTGGCGATTTGGTTTAGTATTGTTTTAACAAGAGACTTCTTAGCCCATAAAAATTCGTTGGAAGATAGTAGTTGGTTAAAAACCTCGATTATAGGCTTTGTGGTCAATTTTTTCGATGTCCTTGGTATCGGCGCCTTTGCTCCCCAAACGGCCCTTCTGAAATTTACCAAGCAAACAAAGGACAAACATATTCCAGGAACCATGAATGTGGCGAATACGCTACCTGTCTTATTCCAGGCTATCGTCTTTATTACCATAATAGCGGTGGAGCCATTAACCATGGTACTCATGTTTGTTTCCGCTGCTTTGGGTGCGGTGATGGGCGCAGGGGTAGTAGCTAAAATGTCAGAGAAAAAGATTCGCTTGGTCATGGGCTTCGCTTTATTGGTTACTGCTTTTTTTATGGTGGCCACCAGTATGGAATGGATACAAGGAGGAGGGGAGGCCATCGGGCTCACGAATGGTAAATTGGCTATCGCGGTAATTGCCAACTTTGGTTTAGGCGCATTGATGACTGCCGGTATCGGATTATATGCACCCTGTATGGCCTTGGTTTTTGCCTTGGGCATGTCGCCCCAAGTCGCTTTTCCGATTATGATGGGCTCCTGCGCTTTTTTGATGCCACCCGCTTCGGTACGTTTTATTCGGGAAAAGGCTTATAACAGAAAGGCTGCCGTTGCCATGGCCATTCCAGGTATTGTGGCCGTAGGTATTGCGGCATTTATTGTAAAGTCTTTACCCTTGGATGTGCTTCGATGGGTAGTTATTGTAGTGATACTGTATACTTCAGGAGTGATGCTACATGCGGGATTTACTAGAAAATAGCTTTATCGGCCGAAAAAAACTCTGGATAATGGCCGCTACTTGTAGGACCTGGAATTTAGGTCGATAGTTGGCTATAAACCGTTCTGATTTTAGGCAAAGGCTTCCAATATCACTAGAAAGGCCCAGGTAGCCAGTGCTCCGATACTATGAACAGATGGTCTAAAACAAATTAGGGACTCTTAAAAACCTTGGGTAACCCGTGAAGGGCTTGCGGACAAAAAATGAAGGGATTGGGAAATTTTTTGGCTGCGTTTACCAATAATTTCGATACCTTGTTCAAGCAAGGTCGATGCCTAGGCATGCGACGAATAACAAGGACAAAGGATAAACAAAAATCCCTTTGTATATTCATTCCGGTTGGATGAAATCATGCACGAATTCACACGGAATAAGAAGTGCTCATTAACGATTATAACCAAAAAAAATATATCATGGGAAAAGACGTATCTATTACATTAATTGTGAATGCAGAGGTTCTATATAATATATCAGCTCCAACACCTGGCGATATCAGTGCTAATTGTAGATTTGAAGGCGACACCCGGCCTCCCGGTAGTCCATTAGGGAGTTACGAAACGAATGTTTATCTTGACAAGAAAGTTACATGGGATGGCAAAAGGAGCGACCCCAATGGCGTGGACAAACCTTATTCCGTAGATATTGACAATATAGTTTATGAACCCACGGGTACAGACAAAAATTTTTTCAATAGACAAATTGTTTGTGGAAAGAATGGAGTTGTTGATGTTAAAGTGAAGAATGACCCGAATTTGCTGAATCAAACCGATGTCTATACGATTAATTTCAGTATTGTCTATCCGCAAGGAAGTCAGGGGGTTCCCAAATATTATAATATTGATCCTCGATTAAAAGGTAATCCGTAAAATATGATTATGTCCATAGATAGAAAAGCCTATTATTTACTGATAGGCTTCTTTTATTGCATTGTTCATTTAATGTCGGGCCAAGATCAGCGTATAGCGGATAGTCTTTCCAAGGTTTATCAGAATGATCGGTTGGCAGGTCTTGAAAAACTGGAATTACTCCGGAATTTAGCGTTTAACGAGTTGAGTGACCTTGAACTATCTAAGCGCTATGCTGAAGAACTAATTGCGCTTTCCAAATTAGAAAACAACAATTTATACTTGTTTAGGGGCTATTATCAAAAAGGAAGTATTTATATAAATGCCGGAGATTTGGAAATTGCGTTGGATGCATATTTCAAGGGATTGGAGACCGCTTCCAAAGCGGCGTACCTGGAAGGTGAAGGGTCGGCTTACTATGCTATTGCGGACGTATATTCCGTCATGGGAAATTCCGATAACGCCGAAGAATACTACAATAAAGCAATTCAAATATTACGTAAGGCCGACGATTCGGTTTCCTTGGCAACGGCCTTATTGAACACGGGAGAGTATTATTTTAAAAACAGGAAATACGGCGCTGCATTACAGTTCAATGATGAAGCCAAGGTCATTTTTGAGCGTGTGCATAATCCTATCGGGATGGCTTATGCTATGGGAAATGCAGGCATGCTCTATGCAGAGCAGGGTAACGATGTACTGGCAGAAGCGAATATAAATGAAGCGATCACGATACTGGAGGAGCTTCAAGATTATTATCCCATTTCCGTGTATTTAACCTATATGTCCGACATCTATTTACGACGGAATGATCCAACAACCGCATTCAACTATGCTGAAAGAAGCCTTGAGCTGGCCACGGCATACGGTTTAAAAAAACAGATCAGCGATGCCATTTTAAAGCTATCGGAACTGAATGAAAATTTGGGGGATTTTGAGAAATCACACCATCACTACAAACAACATATAGCCTATCGCGATAGCGTAAAAAATATTGAAGATGTGCAAAAAATGGCCGATCAGCGTACCAATTTTGAAGTCTCCCAAAAACAAATACAGCTTGATTTGGCAGAACAGCGAGAAAAAAACCAACGCAACATAACGATTGCGACGACAATCGCCCTGTTTTTAATTGGAATTTTTGCCTTCGGATTATTTAGACGCAATACATTCATTAGAAAAACAAAGCAGATCATTGAGGAAGAACGAGACCGTTCGGATACCTTGTTGCGCAACATTTTACCAGAAGAAACGGCCGCGGAGTTAAAAATGCATGGTAAGGTGAAAGCGAAAAAAATAGAGTCCGCTACGGTACTCTTTACTGACTTTAAAGGTTTTACCCAGTATTCCGCTCATTTATCCCCGGAAGATTTGGTGGAAACCGTGGGTTTTTACTTCTCAAAATTCGACGAAATCGTCGAAAAACATGGACTGGAAAAAATCAAAACCATAGGGGATGCCTATATGTGTGCCGGGGGATTGCATGGATCAACTAAAACCCATCCAGAACAAATGGTGTTGGCCGCAACCGAAATAGCGCAATTTGTGAACAAAACGAAACTAGACGTAGCGGCTAGTGCCATGAATTTCGATATCCGTATAGGAATTAATACAGGTCCGGTAGTAGCAGGTGTGGTCGGCACCAAAAAATTCGCGTATGACATCTGGGGCGATACGGTAAATGTTGCCTCGCGCATGGAATCAATGTCCGAACCCGGAAGGATCAATATTTCAAATAACACATATGAGCTTATAAAATCGGAGTTCGATTGCGAATATCGCGGCGAAATTGAAGCGAAAAATAGAGGAAAGATCAAGATGTACTTTGTCAAAGGTGCCAAGAGTAAGGTCTAAGCACCATAATTTGAAGTGTTTCGGACATTCCCTGCACAACTACAATTCAAAAGAGGCAATTGATAGGGCTTTTAGGATAGTTATGTACTTGGGCTATGTAAGGTTAGAAACTTACTTTTTCTCAAAATCCGCCTCCATAAGAACCAAAAAATGAGGATCAAGGATCAGCCTTTCGGGTTCGAAATCGACGGAAAAGGCAAATGTGTTCGATTTTTCATTGAGCTGTACCCGTTTAATTTTCGATTTTTGGTCTTTCGACCCATATATACCCACCTCTAATGGCGTCTTGAAAAAACTGCCATCCGTTTGAACTTGATCAAGGCGCAACACAACTTCCTTTTTCCCTGAATCATATTCCCAGCTGCCTTTGTACTTCAACGCACCGGATTGGTATACCCATTGTTGAAAAAATTGTTGTAGATCCAAACCGGAAGCTTCCTCCATTTCCCTTTGAAAATCAGCTGTTGTGGCATTCGAATCTTTGTATCTTTTATAATACGCCCGAATACCTTTCCAGAAAACTTCCGTTCCAACAACCCCACGTAGCATATGTAAAATCCAACTGCCTTTTTGGTAAGTCTGTATGCTGGTCACTTTTGACATATCCGAAAGGTTATCATGTACAATACGATACGCTGGGTTTTTCCTTTGAAATTCGTCCACTCGTTTTTTACTGGATGCGAGTCCCTCCATAAAGGCATCCTTACCGTACTGGTGCTCAATGAAAAGTAAGGTAAAATAAGTGGCAAAACCCTCGCTTAGCCAAACATCGTCCCAATCATACTCGGTTACGGCATTCCCGAACCACTGATGTGCGATTTCATGGATGACTACATTCCTCCAGCGCTCATTTCTATCACCCACAACCGAGTTTTCACCGTAGAGAATGGCAGAAGCGGCTTCCATACCACCGCTTACGCTATTTGATTGAATGTTGGCCAATTTTTCATACGAAAAGGGTCCGATACGATCGCTGTAAAATTCCAATGCTTTTTTGGTGGGGATGGCAAAATCATAAAATCCGGCGTCCCTATCTTGAGGATATACCCACGTCTCAATTGACTTCCCATCAAATCGATCGACATATTGAACGGCGAATTTGGCCACACCCAATACATATAGCCAAGTAGCAATAGGAACGGACTGTTTCCAATGTGTAAGACGCTCACCATTGACCAAATTGCTTTCTTCGACTTTCAAGCCATTGGAAACGACCTGGTAGTGTGCCGGTGCGGTAATTATAAACTCACAAGTCGCTTTGTCATACGGATGGTCGATGGTAGCCAGCCAATTCCGGCCCTTATTAGGCCAATTGTCACTAAAAAAAGTACGGTCCCCATATTTATTATTTGCGATCTTAAGGCCAGTAGCTGGTACACCTTTATATAGGACCGTATAGCTACTGCGTTGATTCAAGACTGCCGGAGTGGGCAGTTGAATGGTCAAGGCATCATTTTCATGGGTGTATTCCAAGGTATTTCCCTCGGAAAGCACTTTACTAACAACCATGCCTTTATTTCCGAGTTTTTCCGAAGCCTTGATCAAATCTAGCCGCAAGGTGGTGACACCTGCCGCCAAGTATCGAATATCAATGGTCTCCTCACAACGTATTTCATCCGTAGTATCCGATACATTGATGCGAAAGGTATAGTTTATGGCATCGATATTGGGATTTTTCGGGTACTTGTCCGAAAACGGAAATGCTAGCAAGGTTGAGAGTGGTAGGGCTAAAAGAATCAATAAAAAAAGGTTTTTCATACGAGTTAATTTCATGTAGCGAATAGGTTACAATACTTAGTTTTTCAGGGGTAGTTCGGTGGGCGGATGGAATTCTAACACTCCTTTTTCCTTGATTGTCTTTTCCACAGCTTCTATTGACGAGGGTACAAAGGCACTTAAGTTTTCGACACCGGCTTCTGTAACCAGGGCGACATCTTCAATTCGAATATACAAACGTTCTTCAGGAATCCAAATCATGGGATCTATGGTGAAGACCATACCAGGCCTTAAAGGAACGCGATGGACAATCCCCACATCATGAACTGCCATGCCCACTGGATGTTGAAAATGCCCCCTGAATTTTATGCCTTCCTGTACCGCTTTTAAATGATGTGGTTTGGCAAATTTTTTTCCCTTTAAATACTGTTTCATATCGGCGGCGGCTCGATCCAGTACTTCATTTGAAGTGACCCCTGGTTTTATATAGTTGAAAAGTGCATCACGATAAGCAACAATATAGTCGTATAATGCCTTCTGGGCCATGTCAAATTTTCCGTTAACGGGCCAAATACGAGTGACATCACTTGTATAATAGCGATAATCCGGAGCATAATCCATGAGCACCAAGTCGCCGGCATTAAGCACATCCGTTTTATGAAAATAATGGCCCATATACGCATTGGTACCCCCGCCGATAATTGAGGCATAGCCATCACCGCGGGCACCATTTAAGTGGAATACATATTTCGCGGCAGCATCGAGTTGATATTCATAAGTGCCCGGTCTGGTTGAACGCATAGCTTCCATAATCCCCAATCCAGCTATATGAGTGGCTTTTCGTATGAGTTCGATTTCTTCCTTGCTTTTGATCAACCTCATGGCATCGAGAATAGGTCCGAGATCACGAATTTCGAATTGCGGAAATTGTGAAGTTATTTTCCGTGTGAACAAGGCTTCCCTCGACGGCTGTCCATCCCAAGGGTCGGAAGCGGCTCGGGCCTGACCGTATAAAAGCTCGTCTCGACTGTCATTGCCGGTTTCAGCAGGGCCTAAAGGGGTATATAATACTGGCGGGTCCGATTTAATCAAGCCGGTTCGGAGCAGGTCGGCCGATAAAAATTCATAGCCCTTTACCTCGTCAACCCCTGTAAGATTTTTGACCAATTCGTCGTCTTCCGCAGATAATATCTTGCCTTGACCCTTTTCTCGCCCTTCATTCCTATGCGGCAGGTACAAAATGGTCTGTTTGCTTTTTCCGTTTAACAAGAGATAGGCATGATCGGTCTCCAACCCTGTGAGGTAATAGAAGGTATTCGATTGACGGAAAATACTGAATCCAGCATGACCGCCTGCGCCTTGAACTAGTGCAATGGCATCATCACCTATAGCTTCCAGTATTTTGGCTCTTCGTTCACTAAAATTTTCTATGGAGAAATCGCTCTGGTAATGATGCTTGTCCTGTGAAAACAAGGCTGAAACGGTACAAAAGAGTAAGATCATCACAAAAGTCCTGACGGTATTTCCCATGGGATAAGCGTTTTTTAGATTAGAATAGCATTCATTACTAACATACGGATTAATGTACTGAAAAAAGGGCTGGATTGAAAACTTCAAATTAAGACTACCTATCTGCACTATATCGATATAAAAAGCGCAAGATCAGTTAGTCGGCGATGTGAAAAAACGTCTAGTGATTGTTTTTGAAATGGCAGTGAAGTGAAACATTGGTTCATTTGGCAGTTTTGTTTCTTTAATCTGGTTTTTTTCTTGATCAAAAGTTGCTTTGAAAATGTATTGAAATACTAGATAGGTAATCGCTTGGGAGGGAAGCATTAGGTGCTTGGAGTAGCATATAAAATTGATAATCAATTATTTAAGACGTTTTTTAGTAAACCAACGTTAATTTAGCCTACCTTTGCACGGTTAAATATTTAGACAGCTTTTCTTTTTTTAATTTCTGGCAATTTTAATCAAATCTTTGCTTTCTTCATTTTTTTAATTGATGTACTTCAGTGTTAATCGTCTGATTCGTCACAAGGCTTCTTCATTGCATTATTAAGTTAGCTAAGCGTAAAAAATTTGCTCTTAATTGAACTTACTGCTGTATTGAAGTGTTAAAAAATCCCCTAAAAAACAATAACATCGATACCCCGAAATTTTCAAGAGACATACACCCAGACTTTTCAAAAACCTTAAGAAACAAGGTAAACACCTATTTTAAAACCCAAAATAAGAGTAGAAATGCCAATGCAACCATGGTGGTGAAGACCGTCATCATGATAGCATTATTTTTTGTGCCTTTAATCGTACTGGCATCAGGAATGATAACATCGGTTTGGATGCTTTTCGCATTGTACGTTTTAAGCGGATTAGGTATGGCCGGCATAGGTATGGGGGTTATGCATGATGCTATTCATGGTTCGTATTCGAAAAACAAAAGGATCAATACCCTTTTGGGGTATACTTTTAATCTTATAGGAGCAAACGCAACTATTTGGAAAATACAGCACAATGTCTTGCATCATACCTATACCAATATTGATCATGCTGACGATGATCTTAATGCCCCTTTTTTCTTGCGATTCTCGCCGCATGCCAAGCACTATTGGGCACATCAATTTCAGCATATCTATATCTGGTTCTTTTATGGCATCTCAACCATATCATGGATAACCACTAAAGATTTCGTCCGTCTAAAGCGCTACAAAGACATGGGCTTTTTAGATAAGAAACATGAATATGAAAAAACGCTGATGAGCATGACCGCTTGGAAATTGCTCTATTATTCCTATGCGCTAGCATTGCCAATGATTATGGTGCCCTATGCATGGTGGATTATTCTCTTGGCATTTATTTGCATGCACGTTGTTACCGGTATTTTGGTGAGCATCGTTTTTCAGATAGCACATATTATGCCTGCTAATGAATTTCCACTTCCTGATGGGGAAGGCATGATGAACGATAATTGGTATGCACATCAATTCGCGACTACTACTAATTTTTCTCCCGATAGTAATTTGATGTTTTGGCTTACAGGTGGCTTGAACTATCAAGTAGAGCACCATGTATTACCTGACGTATGTCACGTGCATTATAAAAACCTAACAAAGATCGTATCAGAAACCGCTCAAGAATATGGCATGCCCTATCATGTTAAAAAATCGTTTGTTCATGCCATTGGTGATCACACCAGAATGCTTCGCTCGTTAGGCAAAAAGTAATTTGGTATTAAAACGGGCAATTATTAACTGGCTTAAGGCTAAGGGGTCCAAAATAAAGATGTAGTTTCGCCCCTTGTAAAAAAAATCAGGTCTATGAAGCGTATAAGTCAATACAGGAAGCTATTTGGTGTAGAAAAGGAGATTGATCTTAAAACACTCAAAACGCGTTACCGAAATCTGGTAAAAGAATGGCATCCTGATAAATTTCAAGAAGGCGATGCTAAACGTGAAGCGGCAGAAGTAAATAGCCGTAATATCATCGATGGGTATCATTTTTTGGTGAGCATTGCACCTGAGACCTTGGCAGCGAACCTAGATGCCTATACTGAAACCATAACGAATTCAGGAATAGCCGATTACGATTACAAAGGTTTAGTATTGGAAATCACTTTTTTAGATGGAACCACCTACGAGTATTTTGGAGTCACGAAGCCTATCTATTCGAAGATGGTTAATTCCAACAAATTGAATCGTTTCGCTAAACGTGCCATCTACCCAAACTACATCCACAGAAAATCGAAGCGCAGGCTTCAAGAGGCCTGAAATGAGGGTGCCATTTGATTGTATACGAACGTATCTTATATATTCCCTTTTTTTGAACAATAGCCTAACAATTTACACGATTCTGGTACTTCGTGTGGCTATCTTTGATTAAATCCAAATTATGTCAAAACAGTTTTCCGATTTAGGAATTAACAGACTAGTATTGCAGAGTTTAGTCGATTTAAAGATTTCTGTTCCCACGGATATACAAAAGAAAACAATTCCAATCCTTTTACAACAAAAAGAGGATGTCGTTGCTTTGGCAAAAACGGGAACTGGGAAAACCGCAGCATATGGCTTGCCTTTACTTCAACTGATCGACTCAGAAAGTACGAAGGTGCAGGCTCTAGTATTAGCTCCCACAAGAGAATTAGGACAACAAATTTATGCGAACTTAGTCTCCTTTGCTGCGCATAGTCCTGCGATATCCATTGCATCCGTCTGTGGAGGCATTCCTATTAAACCCCAAATAGGGCGTTTAAAAAAACCGACACATATTATCGTGGCTACGCCAGGGCGATTAAACGATTTGGTGCAACGCGAGGCAGTTGTACTCAAAAACTTGAAGTATTTGATCTTAGATGAAGCCGATGAGATGGTAAGCGCTTTAAAAACCGACTTGGATACGCTTGCCAAAGGAATTCCCAAATCAAGAAGAACTTTATTATTTACGGCCACTATGCCGGGTACCGTGAAACAGTTGGTACAAAATTATATGTCAAAGCATGTGGTGCATCTAGAAGCAGATATGGCACAGCTAGGGCATCGAGGTATCGCTCATCACTACGTGGTGGTAGAACCCATAGAAAAGCTAGAAGTACTACTTCACTTTCTTCATGCAAAAGAAGGGGAACGCGGTATTATTTTCTGTAAAACCAAGGCTGCCGTTAATAAACTGGCAAAAAAATTAGCCATGAACAAGTTCTCGTCCGGTGCTATTCATGGGAGCTTGACCCAAGGTATTCGTGATCGTATCATGGGGCAATTCAGAGAAGGATTTATAGATATTCTTGTAGCAACGGATTTAGCGGCACGTGGCATTGATGTGAAAGAAGTCTCGTACGTAGTTAATTATCATCTGCCGGATACCTATGAAGCCTATGTACACAGAAGTGGGCGAACAGCAAGGGCAGGAGCAAAGGGACTCTCCCTAAGCATTATACAGCAAGAAGAGATTAAAGACATTCCAGATTTTGAAAAAGAACTAGGACTTATTTTTGAAGAGTATAAAAAGCAAAATGCCGAAAATAGGGAAGAAATCAATTTGGTCATATGGGCAAAAAAAATATTTAAGACCAAGCCCAACCGTGAGCTTTCTGATGATACTAAAGAAAAAATAAAAACCATATTTCATCATTTGACTAAAGAAGAATTGATAGAAAAAGTACTAGGCGATTATTTGACGCAGCATGCCATTACTCCTTCAAAAACAGCGACTTTCCAAAAGAAATAATACCTATGGCTAATCGTATTCGAGAACAAAAAGATATTCTGGCAAAATTAAAAATCACGGCATTGAATCCAATGCAGGCAGAAGCTATTGGCCTTATTGAAAAGACTGCGAATACGGTGCTTCTTTCCCCAACGGGCACGGGCAAGACTTTGGCTTTTCTACTGCCGATCATTGAAACATTGGATGCGGCATGCACTGAAATACAGGCGTTAATTCTAGTGCCTTCCAGAGAACTGGCCATACAAATTGAACAGGTAGTTCGTACGATGGGGTCGGGTTTTAAAGTCAATTCGGTGTATGGGGGTAGGCCTATGTCTAAAGATAAAATTGAGTTAAAGCATACTCCAGCCATTTTAATAGGAACACCGGGCAGAATTGTAGATCATTTTAGCAATAACCGTTTTTCAAAAACAAGTATTAAAACACTCGTTTTAGACGAGTTTGATAAGTCTTTGGAAACAGGTTTTGAGAATGAAATGAGGGCAATTATACAGCAATTGCCGCAGCTGAACAAACGTATCTTGACCTCCGCAACACAAGGTGTTGAAATTCCCGATTTTGTTGGATTGCAAGCCCCTACGACCCTTAATTATCTAATGGATAAAAAAGGATCTAATTTAGCTGTTAAAATAGTGCTTGCTGCAGATAAAAATAAGCTGCAAACCCTAGTGGAATTGTTGCTTCATATTGGTAATCAACCCGGAATCATTTTTTGCAATTTTAAGGACAGTATTGAACAAGTAAGTGCGTATTTAGATAAAAATGGTATTAATTATGCCCGCTTTTCCGGTGGCATGGAGCAAAAAGATAGGGAACGCTCGTTGATCAAATTTAGAAACGGCACATGTCAAGTACTGATCGCTACCGATTTGGCAGCAAGGGGTATTGACATTCCGGAAATGAAATATATTATTCATTATGAGCTGCCAAGGGCCGTAGCGGAGTTTACCCATAGAAATGGTAGAACGGCGCGGGTAAATGCAGCAGGAACAGCCTATGTCTTGCAATGGACAAAGGAGCGCTTACCTGAGTTTATGAAAAGGGATGAACCGATTACAATTTCAAAAAAAGCGGGCCATCAGCCACTACCGAAACCTCGGTATTGGGAAACCCTATTTATTTCTGGAGGAAGAAAAGACAAAATATCGAAAGGTGATATCGCTGGCTTATTTTTGAAGCAGGGCGGTATGAACAAAGACCAATTGGGCATCATTGAACTAAAACAAGATTGTGCATTTGTTGCTGTTCCACTATCGATTGCACGTGAATTGGTGGATAAGCTCAATAACACGCGCTTAAAAAAGAAAAAAGTTCGAGTCATTATAATTTAGATATAAAGACTTTTTAGTATCAGCATATATTACCAATTCAGCTACATGTATAAAGAAGATAAAGAAACGGACCTAAGTCATAAAATTTCTTCAGAAGAAATTGATAAATGCATTTTGGTATTAGAGCAATTGGTTGCGGATACAAATCAAATATTTGATATTCCAAAAGAGAAAAGAACTGCTTTGATAAAAGCTTCTGGAAGGCTTTCCAGACCAAGTAGAGAAGAATTTGATCGAAGAAAAAAAGATGGGAAGAAAGCTGCGAAACGCAAAATAGCAGCTAGAGATAGGGTAGCCCGAAAAGAAACAGGTATCCGTAGCGCCCGTGAGGCTCATGTATTTGAAGCGCCTAAACTTTTGGGTGTTTCCGCAATAGCCGATAAAGAAGAGCAAGTATTGGAATCGCCTAGAAATTGCTATGTATGTAAAACGGTATTTACACAACTGCATCATTTTTATGATACCATGTGTACTGACTGTGGTGATTTTAACTATGCAAAACGTTTTCAGAATGCAGATGTAAAAGGACAGGTTGCTATCATAACAGGCTCTCGGTTGAAAATAGGATATCATATTACGCTGATGCTGTTACGGGGTGGAGCAACGGTAATTGCCACAACTCGTTTTCCAGTGGATTCGGCATTGCGTTATTCAAAAGAAGCTGATTTTGCAGTGTGGGGGCATCGCCTAAAAATTCATGGGCTCGATTTACGCCATATTCCGAGTGTAGAGATTTTTTGCAATTATATTGAACAAAAATATGAACAGTTAGATATTTTAATCAATAATGCCGCCCAGACTGTGAGGCGCCCCGCGGGCTTTTATTCACATTTAATGGAAAACGAAGATAAGCCACTAGCATCCTTGCCAAAATATGCACGTGAGTTATTAGTAGATCATATGGGTTGCTTAGAAGAGTTAAAAGCATTGACATCCGGAACATCTTCGAATAAAAATATGCCTGTTACCTGGCATGGGCCCGAACCTGGTATTGGTTTAAGAGCTTCAGCGAAATTGTCTCAAATTCCTTATAGTTTTGATAATACATTGCTAACTAAAGAAGTGTTCCCAGAAGGTGAATTAGATGCAGATTTACAACAAGTGGATTTAAGAAAAACAAACAGTTGGCGTCTAAAGCTCGGTGAGATTGAAACGACCGAAATGATAGAAGTACAACTGGTGAATGCAGTGGCGCCTTTTGTGCTCTGCAATCGCCTTTCAGAAATCATGAAAAAAAATAATACAGGCAAAAAACATATCATAAATGTCTCCGCAATGGAAGGGAAGTTTCATCGCTTTTTTAAAGAAAGTCGTCATCCACATACAAATATGGCAAAAGCTGCATTAAATATGCTAACACATACATCGGCACAGGCATTGGCAAAAGATGGCATTTATATGAATGCGGTAGACACTGGATGGGTTACTGATGAGGACCCCGCGGAATTAGCTAAGAAAAAAGAGGAATTATATGACTTTCAACCACCTTTAGATATTGTTGATGGCGCTGCTCGTGTCATGGATCCCTTATTTGATGGTATCAATACTGGGAAACATTGGTGTGGTAAATTTTTAAAAGATTATCAACCTATTCATTGGTAATACTTGTGTCAAGAGCATATGTGCAATGAACTAGCTATTCTTATGTATGAGGGCACTGTTGGGCAGGAATTGGTATGCAATTCATCCATGAAAAATGGCAAAAACATTCAGCTCTTTCTTTTTCCCTTTTAAAAGTAAGCTACCTATAGGTTTCATTGCGTATTTCGAGTCTGCCTGTAAATCTTCCTTTAAGGCTTCAGATATCAAGACAGCTACATTATATGTATTGCATTCTGACTGTATTCTTGCCGAAGTATTGATAACATCGCCATGAAAAGCCAATTCCTTTTTCACAACACCTACTTCGGCGACCATTAACTTTCCTCCATGGAGACCCGCTTTAAATTCTGGTACTAATCCATATTTATTCATATAATAAGAATTTCGTGACTTCAAAATAGCCTGAAATGCGAAGAACAAGGCCACACAATTATTATTGGCTAAACCTTTGTGGTACGGCCAACTAAGTACCGCTTCATCCCCTACATATTGATAAATCTCAGCCGAATATGTTGGAACAATGTCATTTAAATCATAAAAGCAATCCTGAATAAGCTGGCTGTATTTAAAATGCCCTAATGTCTCGGCGATGGTTGTCGATGATTTCAAATCAAGAAACATAAAAACCCGCTTCTCTTCTTTAGGCTTTTTATAGGTACCCAATAACATTTTTAAAAAAACGCCTTTTCCGAATTTGTCATTGGCAATCTTTATGAAAGAGAAAATCAGGGAGGCCAGTAAAAAGTAGAACACGGTTATCCAAAACCCTTTGTCTTGTCGCCACCAACCCAGTTCGTTGTTTTTTTGGTATCCGAAGAAATTTGTACCTAATTCAATCATCAAAGTTGCTATGAGTATGATACAAAACAAATAGATAAATGTTTTTATCACGATGCTCAGCCCTATAGAACGTCTTTTAGAATCATATTTTTCAAAAGCGAACTCTATAGCGGCATATAGAATGCCCATTAGAAAACCGGCTAGTGCAAATAGTTGAAGCACGTTCTTTATTTGTGTACCGTTGAGAAAGTCTGAACTGATGGTTACTCCTGGTTGAGCCTCAAGGCCATAATATCTGAACATTCCCCAGAGGATCATCGCAATAGTCCAAAAGAGTATGGATTGCCATAATTGGCTCAAAAATAGTTGCATTGTTTTATTCATGACCTTTACTTCGTAGTTAGAACAAGATTTACATGAGCACCTTTGTGGAGTGTTCCATGAAATAAGACTCAAAGTGTTCTAGCTTTGGGAGCAATTTTTCAGCGTATATCACATACTGGCATTTTCGAATGCTTTGAGTAATGGAAATAATAGCACTGGAATCCGATTTTTGTAGTAGAAATTCCGCATCATCTATACTAAATATCCTTAATTGAGAGGTACTTACTCCATTTAATAAAAACAACTTATTCATGCTCTTGGGTGTGGAAATAAGAATGTCGATACCTTCAAAGATTTCCGATTTTTGCACATCGATATGCAATTGTTCATATCCTACATAAACCCGCAAGGAATTATATTTTGTATAGCTTAAAAAAGCATTGTATAATTCCAAGGCTCTTTCCTTATTTTCTACGAGAACCACCGCTCTTGGGGCATTTCCTACCGCTTCACATTTTAATTTTTGTAAAGTGGTTAGTATGAGCGTGGTCGTTTTTCCACTATCTTTTGGTGCTATGCAAAAGACATTAGCGCCACTTTTAATTACTGGAATACTTCTGCTCTGAAAAGGAGTGGGCGTGATGATTTCTAGACGCGATAGCGCCTCCTGGATATCGGAATGTAATTTTTTAAATGGCATAGGATTTTAAAAGACGACCGTTTGGGGTGCTATTCATAATGAACTAAGATAAAGATACCACCTAGGAATTGAAAAGATGATGAGCAAAATAACGCTTTAAAATTGTATCGTACGCTTCTGTGTACGTAATATTTGAAGATTTTTCAAGTGTACAAGTGAGTTCCATAAAAACCCTTAAGAAACCAATCATTTCAGGTATTTTTATGTCCATAAAAATGGGTTCGGGAAACTGATTAAGCTTGTTGCCAAGATCGTGCAGAGCATCAATTGGGGAATTCTTTGGCCTTATCCTCTCCTTGGCAACTACCCTAAATTGATACAATTATATATGTCATTAGCATCGATCAACAGAATTTCTTTAAGCTTCCTTGGCAAGGTTGTGCTCATTTGCATTTGGTATGGTCAATGTAAATCGTGAACCTTTACCTATATCTGAAACAACTTTGATGGTGCCCTGAAGTTTATTAATGGTTTCGCTAACGATATATAATCCCATTCCGGAACCTGTTGATAGTGTAGTGGCTCGATAGAACATATCAAATATTTTATCGATATTGGCCTTATCTATGCCTACGCCATTATCTTCTATTACGATTGTCGCTTTATCCATATCTATTGTGAGTGAAATGTTAATATAATGGGTTGTTTTTGTTTTGTCATAATATTTGATGGCATTTGAAATAAGGTTGTTCAAGATAATCTGCAATCTTCTTTTGTCCGAAAAAAAAGCTTCATTCTTCGTTATAGTAACATTGCATATGGGCTTACCGTCAACGTCCATATATTTTAAATTTTCCCAACATGAGTTAATTAAACCTTCGAGATCGGTTTTTCCTTTTCTTAATTCGCTTCTAGAATTTATGGAATAGTCTAAAATGTCATCAATGAACTTATCCATTTTATCAATAGTTCTGGCCATCAATTTGTGCAGTTCTTTCTCTTCTACTTCCTCTGGACATGGTTCCATTTCCATGAGTTGTAGTAAACCTCTCATCGAGGTTAATGGGGCTCTTAAATCATGGGATGCACTGTATACGAACCGATCTAGTTCTGCATTTACCTTTAACAACTCTTTATTCTTATGGATTAATTCATCATTTACCAATTTCTCGGCCGAAATATCTTGAATGGTGCCCTTCAATTGTATGATCTCACCTTTTTCATTTTTAACCAATTCTCCAAGCTCATGGATATACTTGAGTTCATTTTTTTTGGATTCGATATAATATTCAAAAGAATAGTTGTTTTTGTCTTTTACAGCAGTGTTGAACAAAGTAGTGAATGAGCCATGGTCTTCGGGCAAACATTTTGATCTAAAAGTCTCGTAGAGATTAGACCTTGAGCCCTTGTTCATTTCCAATATAACATACATCTCGTCAGAGAAAATACATTCTTTAGTAAGGCTATTAAACTCCCAACTTCCGATTTTCGCCCGCCGTTGCGCTTCTTTCAATTTCGAATATGAAACTTCCCGTTCTGCTTCCGCAATTTTAAGTTTGGTGATATTGCTATGTGAAATAACCACTTTGTCGGATGCTGTTCCAAAGGGTTCTGCTCGAAGTACAAACCAGTTTTTTCCGTATGATAAATCACAGTGGTATTCCATTTCAAAACTGATTTTATCTTTGTTCAAAACTGATTTCAAACCCTCAAGAACTGTTTTTGATTGAATATCACCATCCGCAATTGCATCATTGCATATTTGAAAATAGTTGCTTCCGACCCTCGCGCGTTTTGAATACATTTCACAATTGTTTTTCGAGAAATCGTCCCAAGCTTTGTTCGTTGTAAGTATGGTACCTGTTTTATCGATTACCGCAATATGCGCACTTATCGAGGAAAGAATCCCCTTATTAAAAGCCTCGCTGTCTTTCAATGCAATTTCAACTCTTTTTTGCTCTGTGATATCTGTAAAATAGATGGTCAGACCGCTGGTTGAGGGGTAAATACTATTTTCGAACCATCTATCGAAAGGTTCAAAATAGTCCTGAAGATGCTCGGTCTTCTGGGTTTCAATAGCTTTGTAATAGGCAGTGTGAAATGGGAGGCCAATCCCCTCGGGAAATTCTTGCCATATATTTTTACCCACCAAACTATCAGGTGTTCTACCTAACAATTCCCCCGCTTGTTTATTGACATACGTGTAACAACAATTTTCATCTAAGGTGACAATCCCGTCTGAAATACTTGTTAGCGTCTTCTCGAATTGTGCTGTCAGTTTTTCTTCGGTTTTCCTTTTTTCAATTTGCAGATCAAAATATTTTTTTCTGTATTGTAAAATAGAAAATATATCCCGTTGTTGATCAACAATAAAAGCAGTAGTTGCTTTCCCATTATCGAAAAACTTTAGATAAAAATAGAGAAAGCTCGAAAAGATCAAAGCGGCAAAAGACTTCCCGATGATATGTCCGATTAATGAAGCCCATATGACAGGAGTGCTGTAATACATGATTCCGGTAAAAGCAAAGGCATCGAAATTCAATACCAATAAGAGGGATGCAAATAGAATTAAAAAGAAATAGGGGCGCTTTATTTTTATAATTAGAAATTGATAAATAATTACTAGAAGGAAAAAATCAGCCAACAAGATGATGGTGCCGATTACAAAACTCCTATAATTAATATCAAAAAACGCCGCGTCATTTAAATTTAGGCCACTTAGTTTTCCTAGAATGATGTTTTGTGTATTTGTGATTTCAAACAGCCCGATCAAAAAGAAATTTGAAATGATAATACCTAAAATAAGCGCTCTTGCACTTGAAACACCTTCTTTTATGTAAATCAACAGAATTGCAAAAAGAATTGCACTGATAAGGAGAATAGACCCTGGATAAATTGGGAATTTACCCAAGATGTCGAGGCCTACCAATTTTTCAAAATTAACTTGAAAATACTGTAACGAACCTAGTAGAATATAAAGGGGGGCCAGACCGATTCTTTTTCTATAATTGAACAGGACTAGAATTCCTAAAACAATAATGAGAAACTCAAAAAGAATGGTTAAAATGATACTCATATACGATTCAATTGCCAAAAGAATGAAAGTAGGAAAATATTTCTGATTATGTAAACTTCATTTATTTGTCGAAATGAATTTAGCAGCTTCCTTTCTTAAGCCAAAATGCAAGGTGAATCAAAGAGTGCTGCTTTAGTGCCACTGCCTCATTTACCGTATTGTATGAGGAGGATTAAATTTCATATTATAACTTTTCCAAACTCCGTTATGAGCCTTTTTTAGGCTAAAATGCTCTCATGTCCAGAATCTTTAACGAACAAACAAGTACTTTTTGTTTTGGCCGACATTTCTTTTACAAATTCGAATTTAAGATCTTCATCCATTCCAAAAATATTCAAATCTGCAACAGGTGCGTTACGTATGACCGTATTGAAATCACCAATTTGAACTTCAGTGAGTGTTTCAGGTAGTCGTGCCAGATTAATCAATAAACTCAAAAATTCCCTGGCATTATCCGCCTCATTCGGGTCGTTTATAACGGTAATCAATCGAATACGCGCGCCCCAATTCATTTTGAGTTTGTAGGCCACAAGAATAGAAAGGTCTAAGTTTCCGATATCCCAACCCAAATCCCATTTGGTTTTCCTATCACTCACCCAAACGTTGATGATATTACGTTGACCTAATAATGAAATGGGATGTGACAAATACAAAAGCACACCAATTTCAAGGCGAATAGATTCTTTCATTACAGGCCGTAATTCGGTTTCATAATTATCGTGATCCTGTAAATTCAAAAAGACAATATTGGGTCTAAAAAAAGCCCCCTGAAGCGCTTGGCTTCCGTAATTGATTCCCTTGGCAAATTCCTCCGTATGAATTACCGAAGATGATGAAAAGACCTCCTTTTTCCGGAATGATTCAGAAATGGCCTCCAATTCTTCCGCCAGTCTACTGTTTTCAGAGAATGCCTCGATGCCTAATAATTTGATCGAGCCTTTTGGCTTGGCGATATTTCTCAAAAATTCAAAAGTTCCTTTTAAGCCATTTACATCCCTAACGGGTACCATTAAATTGGCCTTCCAGGCACGTTGTTGATTTTTTTTCATATACCACGTGTGTTTGGCAGCCCATTCTGCAAACGAAAAAAACAGGCCGGAGCGTACATCTTCAAAAGGGGTTTCCAAATGTTGTCGTGATAAGTACCAATACACCATCAAAACGATCATGATAGATACTAAACTAACCGTCGGGTTGATAATAAACATGGCAAAGACCGAGGAAACCAGCCCGAACCAAGGGACCCATCTGTGAATCTTGAATAAAGGCCGATAACTGATCAATCCGAGGTTCTGTTCAATGATGACTACAATATTGATCATGGCATAGGTAATCAAAAAGAATAGTGTCACCAATGGAGCAACGGCATTTAAATTTCTGAGCAATAGGGTCGAGAAAATTAGTATTCCTGTGACCAGCATGGCATTTCTCGGCTGGCCATTACTACTTTGACCTGACAAAAAATCGGAAAAGGGGAGTACCTTGTGTTCTCCCATGGCAAATAAAATTCGTGAGGAACCAACGATGGAAGCCAAGGCTGAAGAAAAGGTCGCCCCAAGTATTCCTGCAAGTATTAAAGGCCCTATATAGGCCTTTTCTACCATAATGTAATAATTACTTACTAATTCGGCTTCCGTGGCGCTTCTTGAAATCCAAAAGGCTAGGAGCATATAAATAATGAAACTTACCCCGATAGCCCAAAGGGTTCCTGTAGGAATGCTACGTTTCGGGTCTTTTAATTCGCCTGACATATTTGCCCCGGCCATGATACCAGTAGCGGCAGGAAAGAAAACCGCAAAAACGATCCAAAAATTACTGCCGCTAAATCCATTCTCGATAGAGCCTTGAAAAGACCCCCAACTTAAGGCGTCACTCGTGGGTATGGTCATTGATCCGCCATAGGCAGCAATGACAATTGAAATCAGAGATAGCACAATAATCCCCATGATTATGAACTGCGTTTTAATCGCAAGATTCGCACTGATATAGGCAATTGAAATGAGGAGCGAAAAAACGATGATATCCACGAAGAAGGCATTATGGTCCGGAAAAATTGCTAACCAACCTTCCCTAAAACCAAAAATATACATGGTTACCGCCAAACCTTGCGAAATGTATCTCGGAATACCCAAGCTACCTCCAACTTCCAGTCCCAATGCCTGGGAAACAATGGCATAGGCACCCCCTGCGCCAATACGAATGTTCGTAGAAATCGCGGACATAGAGAGCGCAGTACACAATGTGATCAAAAAGGAAATGATGATGATCAACCACGCTCCTAGAAGTCCGGCGTTTCCAACCACCCAACCCAAACGCAGGTACATGATGACGCCCATTATGGTTAGTAAGGTTGGTGTGAAGACACCTCCAAAGGTTCCGAATTTCTTAAGGGTATTCGATTGTTTCTCCATTTGAAAGAAAGGTCGATTTTGAGTATTAAAGTACTGATTATATGGTCATGTTGTTTTCTGATTTTTAGATAAAATCACAATTTTAGTGCTGCTCGTGCTTCTTGGGGAAGCCTTCAGCGTGTTGTTCCTATAGGGGACTTTACTACATTTTATTCGAACCGATCGCCTATCTATCGGGCGGAGGAGGGGGGGTGCAACCTATTGGTTCAAAAGACACTGATAAAAATTAGACCAGCCATTGGCTAATGTGTATGGAATGCAATGTTCAAAACTAACTTTTCACGATATTCAGTAGTGTAAATTACTTAAATTTCAAACAAGATGCGCTTCGTCTCATTCTTCTTTGTATTGCTCATATTGAATAGCTGTAACATGGGTGCAAATCTGGGATTACCAAAAAGGGGTTCATAAAAAAACCGGGGTAAAAGTCGAATACCCAGTCCATCGACTTTTTAAAGTCGATAAAAATAATAAGGTCGAAACAATAATCACTTATGGTCAAACGTACGTCAGAGTTATGCCGATCGTAAGAATGGAAGTCTTTATGACCATCATGAGTATATCAATACCGTGCGAAATCTGGTCCATACCTTAAAATTTAAGGATATCGATAAGGCTTTTGGTTATTATGATGAAAAAGCGCGATTTTCGGATATGGATACGCTAAGAAATGAATCTAGGAACAAGGAAGAAGAAAAGGCTTAATTTAATGGGTTTTTGGAGAATTTTGACATTAGCAGTATAGATGTAACTGGCTATCCTGATCATTTAGATTATTAATCGGGCAATGGGAAAGTGGTGCAAACTTGGTGGACATTGAGAGTGGCCCGCAAATCGGATAAGATAAAAATAGATGCCCCTATTTTTTTATACATGACTTTAATGACGATGGTAAGATAACGAATGAAATACTCTACATCAGTCATAAGTTACTGGAGAATTAATTCAAAAAGATTTAATAAAAAAAGAGAGCGATAGGGCACATGCCCTCTTTTTTTATATGTTTACACGAAACAAAATAAACTTATGGCCATCGCGTTTTAGATTGGTCCCAACCAATAGATCATTTGGACCTTGGGGTTCCATAATTTTCAATACGGAACTTGATCTCAGCATCATTAAATTGATTATCATTGGCGAACGAATAAATCTAGTAAAGATATGACGAAGTACATTGTTTGTTGTTTCCTGTTGATGAATATGGCTTGTGGATCTACTATAGAAATTACCACTGAAGAGGATTATGAAGCTTTAGTGCTTCCTGACGGTTCCCAGGTATATCTGAATCAGCATAGTTCGATTTCATATCAGGAAGATTTTAGCCCGCGGCATATAATTCTTAGTGGTGAGGCCTTCTTCAGCGTAGTACCAGATACATCTGACTTCATTGTTGCGACGCAACATGGTGATATCGAAGTCTTGGGTACGGAGTTCAATGTAAAGACGACTTCTAATCAAATAGCTGTCGCTGTTAAAAAAGGGCTGGTCGAACTGAAAACGACATACCATAAGAGCAAAGTGAAAAAAGGAATGAAAGCCATTTATAAAGATGGAGCACAAGAAGTTCAGCAGATAAAATCAAAAGGGGAATACCGAAAATGGATGCGCTCCTTACGAAAGGAATTTAAAAAACTCGGGAAGGAGCTACAGCCCGCTCTTAAGGAAATCGGCAACGAATTCGAAAAAGCAGGAAAAAAAATAGGTGGCGAATTTAAAAAATAACCCCCATTTAGGCATGCAACTCCTAATGCTTAAGTAATCACGTTGTGCAATTAGATACTTGAATAGGCCAGTATCGCTGGCAATCTAGAAGCTCAGAATAGGCTCCCTGATATATTTTCACACCACCTCATCTCCATCAAGATCTATAATTCCAAATGATAAGGTACTAAATCAAGTTTGGTCACGTTCTAGCTACTCTAAACCCAAAGATATGACCACATTTAAATCATTTTTTATATTCGCAATACTTTGCCCTTTAATGCACTTTGCACAGGTGGAGGTCAAATGGAACAAAGAACTACCAACCGATATACTATGGCAAGAGGTCACCGCATTAGGTAACCTGATTGTAAGCTCTAGAGAGGGTTTGATGGGCGTAGAAACGGAAACCGGCGAGATCACTTGGAGCAGTCGTGCACTAGGTAATCTAGGTAGAACAGCATTTGAAGAACTGCCTCAAAGTCCGTTTTTTACCATCACTACAAACAATACGCTGCACATGATTGATCAGTTCAGTGGAAAGGAAGTTTTCAATTCTGCCAATGCCGGACTACAGGAGATTTCCAGTTATTACCTCTTGTACGACTCGGATGCCATTCTTGTTGCCGGAACCGACCGAAACGGAGAACCCTTGATGGTTTCCGTTAAAATGTCTGACGGTAGCCAGTCATGGTCGCTGAACGAAAAATTTGGCCGCATCGTTGCCGCAAATGAGCTTGGCAATGAAGAATTACTTATCGTAACACTGTTCAACAACTATAAACTCAATGCCGATTCGGGTGAAATCATTTGGAAGAACACCAATTCAAAGGAGGCAGCCCAGATCGATAAAATGGGAGCGTTCGGGGCGTTGCTCAAAAAGGCTGCAGAGAACGTCTCAAAAGACATGGATATACAACTTGACTATTACAAACCTGAAGAAAGTGATGTCTTTTATTTGGGATCGCAACAGGAACGGCAGTCAGGTATGACAACGTCTTCAGGTACCACGACGATCAATTATACCAACCATTATAACGCCTATAACATCAATGATGGAAGTTTGGTCTGGAATGAGGAATTGGAACTGAATGGCGCCTTGGGGCAAGTCAGCTTTTTAGAAAAAGGGCTACTTGTATTACCGGATGATGGTAACCGCACTAAAATAAACCTGTTCGACTACCAAACACGTGAAGGCCTTTGGGGAAAGAAGGGTCGTGGTATCGCCATCAAAGGAGGGGTATATGATTACTTGGATTCGGGTGACGGCATGCTTCTCGTGTCTCGCACTGCAAATAAGGATTTCCTGAATTTTCTTAACCCTACTGAAGGCGTCATAACTTTCGAAAAACCGGTTAAGGTCGACGGCACGGTTGTGGGTATAGTGCCACTTTCCAACTCCATCTTATATATTACCACGACATCCATGAACATTTTGGATCAACATGCAGGGACGCTTAAGTGGAAAAAAAGCATCCAAACCAGTCCGAGCCTAACAGCGGAATACGAGGGTAAAATATACGCTTATGATTATAAATCAAGCTTGGTAAAAGTTGTGGATATGGCCACGGAGGAATTAAGCGACCTATCACAGGTCGAGCTCCAGTTTCAGGGTAAGGAAAGTCCAAGAAAGCTTGAAGTTATGGAAGATGGTATTTTTATACATTCCGATCAGAATGTTGCTAAATATAATTTTGATGGATCACTTAGTTTTCAAAAATACTATGACGCCCCTCGCGAGTCGGGTTGGAAAAGAGCACTACTGTACGCTTCGTCTGTACGCGCGGCATACATCGGAGCCACTTCGTATTATATTTCCGGTGCGATGGCCGCTGCGCAAGATGATGTCCGCCAAGAAGACGCCTTAGCCGGGGAGGTGGTAGCCCAAGTGGGCAATGCCTATGGTGAATTGGGCAATGCCGCTTCGAGTTATGCCGCTACTGCCTTTAAGCAAGCGAATGCCAGGCTGAAAGCAACAAAGGCCGGTAGGGATTTTATGTTCATTATGTCTAAAAAGGAAAAGGACGTTGTCCTTTTAAAAGTGAGTAAAATAACGGGTGAAGTTGAGGGGGAGATCAACCTCGGTAAAGATCGCGAACCTATTTATGCCATAGATGATATTACAGGACAATTATACTACCGCACAACGGATAAAGAACTGACTTCATATCTAGTGCGTTAAAGAAGGGGTTTTTTAGAGAACCAAAAACCATGATGCAAGCATCGTGGTTTTTTTGAAATGAATATTCAAGAGTGGAAGGGACACCTTTTTTGATCGGCATTGCAATCCCGATTGCTATTGAGAACTGCGCTGGAACTTGAGTTCGGTATAAAAAGGTCTAGTAGCCTTTTTAAGCGACAAAGCTAGCCGGTGCATAGGCGCATTTCACTTTTTATTGCCCGCGCTTCATTTTAATAATTATTTAATACATTTAAGGCTAAAGGATATTCTCAATATGCACGAAAAAAAGCAAAGCTTTAATACCTTTTGGATCCTATTCGTTCTAACTGCCTTTCTGGGAGGGTCACCCTTTTTTTCAAACACTATGGAAAAGGAATGGGTTTCCATTTTTAATGGGACTGATTTAAGCGGTTGGACCATAAAAATAAGAGGTTATCCATTGGGTGAAAATTTTGGAAATACGATGCGGGTTGAAGATGGTCTCCTGAAAATACGATATGATGCCTATGGCCCTGAATTCAACAATCGTTTCGGAGCTGTTTATTTTGATAAAGAATTGACCAATTATCGCCTAAAAGTGGAGTATCGTTTTGTTGGGGAAACCGCTCCGGGAGCTCCTGAATGGGGCTATCGCGATAGTGGTATTCAATTTCACGGACAAGCCCCTGTTACTCAAAAACTGACCGATGCCTTTCCCGTCTGTTTGGAATACAATTTTCATGGAGGTAACGGAACGGATGATAGACCTTTAGGTGCCGCTTGCACCAATGGCATTTTTATAGAGTATAAAGGGGAAAGGAATACGACTACATGTATCCCAGCCGAGATTCCCAAAACCTTTCATGGTGATCAATGGGTAACTGCCGAAATTGAAGTAAAAGAGGGTAACATCAGCCATTTTGTAAACGGAGAAGAAATTTTGAGCTACACAAACCCCAGATATAACCCGGAAAATGAAACTGCAAAAATGCTTATGGCTAATGGGATCTCTAAAGTAAAGAGTGGCTATATTTCTTTACAGTCCAACAGCCACCCCATCGATTTTCGTAAAATTGAACTATTGGAATATTAAATATCCCAAATAGCCAATGGTACGATTAATATCGTTTATAATTCAACCTTTACGCCTGTTTTTGCGGCCAAAAAGATGGCATCGATGATTTTCATGTCCTTGACACCTTCTTCACCATCTACAGGAACAATGGGCTGTTTACCATCAAAGATGAGCGCAGCCATCCCATCCATTTGCAAGGTTTGATGTGTAACATGAGCTTGAGTTAATGGACCTTTATGGGTGCGCCCTTCAATAGGGCCGTAACCCGTAGAGGGCTGCATTTCTACAAAGCCGTCGGTACCTGTCATAAAGAATCGGTCTAAATTGTTCATAGCATAGGTAGAAAGGCAACTGGCTACCGCACCGCTTGGAAAGCCCATTTGAAATTGTATTGTCTCGTCTATCCCTTCCTTGAATTTTTCAGGATCGGTCTTCGTTTCTTGTGCCGTAACCCAAATAGGTTCTTCACCCAACATATATCGCGCGCCATTGATGGAATAGATCCCGATATCCATCATGGCACCCCCACCGGATAACTCTTTTTTCAATCGCCATTGAGTCGGATCTCCAATCGTAAATCCAGATTGCCCTTGAAAAAATTTAGGTTGCCCAAATTCCCCATCTATTCGCATTTGAATCACGGACACGGTCTTGGGTTCAAAATGCATCCGGTACCCGATGAGCAGCTTTACATTGGCCGCTTTGCAGGCATCGACCATCGCTTGACCTTCTAGGGCATTGATACCCATGGGCTTTTCGCTGATGACATGCTTACCTGCTTTGGCAACCCTTAGGCACTGGTCTTTATGCAATCCATTAGGGGTAATGATATAAACGGCATCAATATCGGGATTGTCCTTGATCGCATCAAAATTCCCGTAGTTGTAACAGTTCTTTTCCGGTATCGCATACTTTGCCTTCCATTTCTCCACTTTAGCAGGGGTGCCACTGATAAGGCCCACCAATTTGGCGCGTGTACAAGATACCATAGCTTCCGCTACCCGGGTACCATAACTACCCAAACCCATAATGGCAACCTTCAGTATGGGCCCCTCATACGAATCGCATGAAGCGGAAAATAGATTTACAGGACTAGTTAATAAGGGTAAACCGAGGGTGGTTATCGATAGTTTCTCTATAAATTTTCGTCGTGAGCCCATAGTATAGTGTTTTTGTTAGTTTCCTTAATGTGTATCTAAATATAGGAATTAAAATGTAGACGTATAAAGTGTCGCAATTCGTCGAGAGCGGAGTCGATGGGATAGGAGGGGAGTGCTACCATAAGGTTCACTAATACGATAAAAACAATGGAACAGCCATTTGTAAATGGGCGTATAGCGGGCTTTTTAAAGCTACCAACCCAATATCGGATAGCCACTATTCACGGAAAGGGAAGCCTTAATAGGTCAAGCATCGGATTCGGAACTGTTTCTTTTGGACCAATATCCGTATTTGGAGTACCGTGGAATTATTGTAAATTCATGCAACTATTAATCCTATCACCCTATGAAATACCCTCGGTTTATTTTTGTAATTCTGTTTGCCGCAATGATGATGGCCTGCAATTCAAGCACAAAGCAGAAAAAAGAAGAAAAAACGCTCGCGGAAAAGAACATCCCCAAGGTAGTTACTGCCGATATAGAGGCGGGTATTGAAGCCAATATTGCGCAAAAAGTAGCGGAGGGGGGTGGCTATTTTAACATGACAACGGAAGGGAAAGAACTGCGCCTGCAATTGGTGCGCGTACATACCGAATACCTTTCAAATTTAGGTCCAAGACGTCATTTTGCCTGTGTGGATTTGGCCGATATAAGTGGTGATGTCTATGATGTGGATTTTTTCTTGGAAGGCGATCCGGGCAACATGACCGTAACCGAAACGACCTTGCACAAGCTCAATGGCAAACCTTTTTACACCTGGAAACAGCGTAAGGACAAGACGTGGTATAGACTGCCCGTTCAAAACGCATCATCGGATTTACTTGGGGTCATCGAAAAGCAAGACCAATTCGAATTTCATTATGAAGTTACCCTGCCCGAGATGGCAACATCGGCTAAAATATGGATTCCGATTCCGCAGAGTGATCGCTTTCAAACTGTAGAATTACTCTCTATTGAAGCTCCGGTGGAACATCGGATACTCGAAGAGAAGCACTATGGCAATTCTGTATTATATATGGAACTTGCCCCAGAACATAGCGGGCAACAATTGGAACTTGTTTACGATGTTGAACGGCAAGAGAAAAAGCCTTATGAAGAAGATGGGTCTCCGACAAATTATTTGAATGCCAGTTTATTGATGCCCGTGGGTGACCGATTTAAGACGCTTGCAGATTCCATTATTGGGAGCAAACGCAATGATGGTACCATCATGCAGGCAAGGGCCTTATACGATTACATCATCGACAATATGCGGTACATAAAAGCGGGTACTTATGGTACTGGTGATGCTGTTTACGCCTGCGATGCACTTACCGGTAATTGCACTGAATTCCATTCTTTGTTCATTTCCCTGGCCAGATCCGCAGCAATACCATCGCGATTTGCAGTTGGCGCTTCCATTCCATCCGATCGTGACGAAGGCGGTATCGATGGGTATCACTGTTGGGCAGAGTTTTACGCAGAGGGCAAATGGTGGCCTGTGGATATCAGTGAAGCCAATAAATATACAGCCCTCGCGACTTACTACTTTGGCCGGCATCCGGCAAACCGTATTGAATTCAGTCGCGGGCGGGATCTTCAATTAGAACCCGGCCCAAATTCCGGACCAATCAACTTTCTTGCATATCCGGTCATGGAAATAGGAAAGGACCCAGCGTTCCCCAAAACGTTTTTTTCATTTCGTAGGAAAGCTGGGCAAAAAACCTCGGAAAAGGTGGTAAGCCTACCCTGATATGGAATCTTTTGGATGTTCCTCACCTTCAGGATGCTCTTCACCATCTTGAGTAGGATGTTCCTCGCCTTCTGGATGTTCTTCACCATCTTTAGCCGGATGCTCCTCACCCTCTGGATGTTCTTCCCCTTCGGTCTTTTCAGCTTGTGCTTCCGTTTTTTCTTCTTCTTTTTTCTCTCGGCAAGAGCTCAACGCCCCAGCCGCAACGAAGCTGCACAAGAGCATTACCAAAGTAAAATATTTAAGTTCTTTTAATCGGGTCGTCATATCAATTGTTTTAAGGGTTAAAAAATCGAGTTGAATGGGTTCTAAGCCCTTGATTAAGATAAATATAGCAAATTTTGCCCGAACCCAGTCACGAACTCAGTGTTATACCCCTTTAAAATTAGACGAGGTGGTGCTTTAACGATAACCATCCCTTTCGTGATGCAACAAGATGCTGAAGCTAGTTTAAAATGAATACGATGTACTTGGGTCCAGGTGTTAAAAATTCAACATAAAACCGTGTGATGTATCTCCATTTGACATACACCATGGCAACCAAAAGATCTAAGAGAACATTACGAATTGGGATTCAATACGGTTTTGTTATTGCTGGCAAATGCAACGGAGTTTGATTTAGCCCCATAAAATTTTTCAAATAAGATGCATGCCGTCAAATCTCCAGTAACATTAACTGCAGTTCTAAACATTCCTAAAATCCGGTCTATTCCAATAATAATAATCAGACCATCAATTGGAATTCCTGCGCTCTGTAACACCGATGCAAGAATAATAACACCGCCTCCTGGGATGGCCGGTGTCCCTATGGAAGCGGCCACAACCGTGAAGGTAATTAATAGCAGGCTCATTATTGACAATTCAATACCATAGGCCTGGGCCAAAAACAACGTTGTGACGCATTGAAATAATGCCGTTCCATCCATATTAATTGTGGCGCCCACCGGGATGACAAAATCACTGATATTAGAGGAAACCCCTAATTTTTCATCCGCAGTTTTCATGGAAAGCGGCATAACGGCCGCTGAACTGGCAGTAGAAAATGCCAGTAGTTGTGGTTCCCTTATTGCCTTCAAAAACTTGAAGGGGTTTTTTTTTGTGATGATCAAGGCCAACACTAAATAGAATGTCAATAATAGGATCAGACCAAGGATAACCACGACTATATAGTAACCCAACCCAAGGAATATTTCAACGCTTGTTCTAGATAGCAAGGCGGCCATCAAACCAAATACAGCATAAGGCACGAGCATCATAGCCCACGAAACGACGATCATACAGATTTTTTGAATGGCTTCCGAAAAGCGAATGATAGGGCTTGCTGTTTCTCGACGGAGTTGGGTAATTGCTACCCCTATAATGATGGTAAAAATCACCACGCCCAGCATTTCTCCCGTCAAAATGGTCTCTAATGGATTATTGGGGATAAGGTTTGATATCGCATTTGGAATGTCTCCGATAAGATTAGTCTGCTCATCTGGTGTTATTTGACTTTCTCCACTGTTTGGAAATCCACCAAGTTTAAAAATATAGTAGCCTGGTTTCAAAATAAGTGTTACGACCAGTCCTATCAGGATGGCAATTGTGGTAGTTAAAATGAAATATAGTAATAGCCGAAGGCCGAAGGTTTTAAGGTTCTCCGATGTGTTGCTTACAATTCCTGTAATGATCGATGTAAATATCAACGGAATCATGATCATTTGAACCAACCTCATAAATATTTGTCCTGGCAGGTCAAGCCAATCCGCAAGGTGCAAACTCACATTCTCTGAAAGTAGCCCTATAGTTGGATTAAGTAGCACTCCAATTCCCGCCCCTAAAACCAAGCCAATAATTACCTTAAGCCACAAGCGGCCTTTTATAAGACGATCTAAATGAACCGACAACCTGTTAAGTGGTCTGAATTCTATCATAGTGTTGTATGGTTATGTATTCGATATTCACATTGAACAAATAACTTAGTCCAAGATTTTATAATTCATTGCCATACCTCCTTATTTCTATAAAGCATACCTATTGAAAAAACTGGCCTCAAGACTCTTACGGGCATTTACTAAGAGCAGGAGGGCCGTGCTCAATCTTGTGGTGATATAGCGTTTAACCTGATATAAGGTTTTCAACAGCAAACTGTTGAAGGCGGTTTGATTGTTTTCTTTTTTGAATTGTGCTAGATCGGCACAATTACTTGCCACGAAGACATTACACGCCTTCTTGCCTTCATAATATCCAAGAGTGTCCATCTCGTAAACCTTTATCTGTATAAATACACTTCAAAAATGCGGCTTTGTTGAATGAAATTACATGACATCGGTCACTATCCATAAAATCCCTAACTTATTTGAGCCACCCGATAGCTATCATGAAGTACGCGTTATAAAAAAGCCGCTAAGACTGTGCTTTTTTCATGCCTTTGTATACTAATAAGTAAAACCTAAGATGATGAGCCTACATGATTATTTTAAAAGATTTGATTTGAAAAGAAAGCTAATTCGTTTTTACCAAAATGAACTCCGTGAGTTCGATAAAATATTGGGAATCAAGAAAAATACGGACTGCTAAGACCAGGTTAAGAGTACTTTAACTTAGGTTCTGAAGAGTACAAAGAATAAAAGCACATGAACTGACCGATCCCGATAACTATCGGAAGTAGGGGAGTGTAATACCTGCTGCCATGCCTACGGCAGGTAAACCGGGAGGCAAGTGCAGGCATGGTATTTTACTGCATTTTAAATAACCTGCAGCAAACCGTCATTTCTTTCTTGTTAATATGTTATATATTTATTCTGATCAAAGCATCTAGCGCTTAGATTTCACTTTCCCCCGAATTTTTTATTCAACAAATTAATGGTTGAAACAGCATGAACGGGTATGCTATTTTTAGATACCATAACCGACATTTTTGCATGCCGTATTTCGTAGTGATTGACACTAATGATCAACATGCACTTGACAAAGTGCAAGGGGAGTGAAAATCAAATCCTTCGAATGAACAAAAGCAGTTAACACAAAAAATAAAAGGCTTATGAAGACCCTCAAAAGAATTAATCACTGGTTGATCGACGTATTAAATGAATTCGGGAATCATATGATGTCACTCTTTTTTGTGCTGCTACTATTCTTGTTATTTTGGGTGGTACCTCAAATAAACGACCTGATCGTAGTCATCAATCAAGCTGAAAACGACTGGCTCGTGGTGCTGATTTTCTTTTCTTCCCTAACGGTACTCGCCTTCTTGATCAGTACGGTAGACAATTATTTTAATCCGAACATTCCGTCCCGATCAGAATCGGAAGTGGCCCCCGAATCCACAGGGGAAGATAAATCACAACGGAAGCCCTCCATCTTTCAAATTCCACAAGATGCCAAAGAACGCTACTTAGAACAAAGGTCGGATGAAGGCAGCATGCGTAGCACTTTGGCTGAGTTTAATGAAACCCAAGCACAATACATCAGACGCCTTTTTCCAAAAATACTGGGCACCATCCTGATTTTGATAGTCACCTACTCTGTGAATAATACCTACTTCAAAGTATATGAAAAAGATATCGTGTTGGGTGGAAATTGGGGTATGTTGATTGGTATCATCCTGCTGCTTCTCATACTTAATAAGACCTTGGCTGATAAGGTATCTAAAAGGGTTCGTAAATACTCTTGGACACACTATGTGCCCATAAGCATAGCGCTCGGCTGCTTGTTCGGAGTTGTAGTCTTGGGTCTTTTTAATCAAGGGGGATCCCAAGGGGATACCCGACGCCTTTTTTATTCTTTGTTCATGCTCAGCATCTTTTTTCTGCTGGTGACTACCTCCTATACTCGATTGATATTAAAATTTAAAAAACGTTTTGGTGCGAAAATCATTTTTGGCCTTGTTATTATGGCCTTGGTCGCCTATCTAATTTTGGTCATTAACCCTCAGGCCATAAAAAGCATTACGCCTTTGTCCATTATATTGGTCTGCACTATTGGCATCTTTACCCTGCTGAACATTATAAGACTGATAGGATATCGACATACCATACCCTTGTTGAGCATCGTATTGATTTTGAGCATCGCACTGGCGATTTACACGGCAAATAACTCAAGTTTCAACCATTTCGAAGCCACCTACGTGCCGACACAAATACAAGTCGATTCGCGCTTGGAATTGAACACCTATGTAAAAGAATGGATAACCGATCGTCAATCGGATATCAGGCAGCATACCGAAACCAATAAGTTTCCTATCATCATGGTTTCTGCTGAAGGCGGGGGTTCACGAGCCGGTTTGTGGTCTTTTTTGGTGCAAAGCTACCTGTACGATCGCAATCCTGATTATTTCAAAAAGTACCTTTTCTCCATTACAGGCGCTTCTGGAGGGGGAGTAGGTAACAATATGTTTTACACCCAGGCCTATAATTTGCAAGAGAAAACCAGTACCGTTCCATTTAAATATGGTGAACCACTTGATAACAAACTGAAGTATCGGGCCAGTTCCATTTATGATAAAGACTATTTATCAACCTCGGTGGCAAGTGCGATGGGGCGCGATTTGTTTAAAAGCATTAGTAACATAGGTACTTTCAGCAATCGTGGTACCTTGTTGGAAGACGAATGGGAGGCCTCCTTCAACAAAGCCTTTGACTATGATATTTTGAATGAAAGCCCCTTGGCAAAAGCCTATTTAAGCATGATGCCGGAACGTTCCTCAAAGCGCTATATCAAACCCTTGCTCATTACGAATACTACGCATTTACAATCGGGTCAGCGTACCGTGATCAGTCCCGTAGCCATAGCGAAGGACACTCATAACATGGGAGTTTTTATAGATTTGCTAGCGGAATACCCAAACAAAAAAAGGATGATCAAACGTTCAACGGCCATGTCTTTAAACGCCAGATTCCCTTATGTGAGTCCGGCTGCACGTATTGATTCGGTTGGACAATTTGGAGATGCGGGCTATTACGACAATGTGGGTGGTACGGTTACCAGGCGGTTAAGGGTAGCTTTGGCTGCACAATTAATGGCGGATACAACCCTCAGGGGAAAATATGAAATCAAGCATCTGTTGATCACCAATTATGAGAAACCATGGGACATCGTACCCATCTCGTATAGCAGCCAGTTGACCATCCCGCCGTCAATGATTTGGAACGCAACTTTCGCGCATCCCACAGAAATGGAAAAGACCTTCACTAATGTGTATAACATTCAATCAAAACCAACACCTATCACAGAATACAAGCCCGTTTTCTCCTTCACTTCCGATTTGCTTCCGGAAGGGGAGATGCTGCCCATGATACCACTGGGCCGCTATTTGTCAATACCGGCAGTGCGCTCTTTAGAAAAACGATTGGAAAATGATACGGTAAAAAGGAAATTGGATAACTTAATCCCAGGAGGATAGGTTGTTGATTATGCGAGCCATTTAATTGTGTTATTCGGTTTAAAAATGAAAGGGCTAATAGCCCTTCCATTTTTTGAGCAAGATGAAGCGCTGATAGTGGAACTTATTCCAGCACTTCATAAATGCTTATTGGCTTGGTTTTGTTTTTTACCGAGATTCCACCTATTTTCTTACACTGAAAGGCCTCCTTTACTTTTTCATAACAGCTTTCGCAGATCACAATCTGATTTTCGGTGGCAGCATCCTGTAATCGGGCGGCCGTGTTTACGGTATCACCGATCACAGTATAGTCCAAACGTTTTAAGGTGGCAGAACCTATGTTCCCCGAAATCATTTCCCCACTTTTAATTCCGATAGATACTTTAGGTTGAAATTTTTCATTACCCTCAACTTTAGGCAGACTATTTATTCGGTTGCGTATCGCTAGAGCGGCATCTATGGCGCGATCTAAATGATATTCTCCTCTAAAAACAGCCATTACCGCATCGCCTATAAATTTATCGATATGTCCATTTTGATCTATTATTTCCTTTACCATAGCATCAAAATACGTATTCAGCATTTTCACCACCACGTCTGGTTTAGAGCTTTCGCTGATCTTCGTAAAACCACATAGATCTACAAAGAGCACTGAGCCTTCTATATTTTCATTAACCATGATTTTGGACTCGTATTCTTGCCCACCCATAAAATTTAGTACGTTTTCGTCTACGTACATCTTTAGGATGTTATTTTCCTTTACTGCTTTCAAGGTGTTTTTTATTTGTTGGGCCTGCTTTATGGTTTTTTCCATAGTAATGGTCAGGTCGTCAAAGTTGATGGGTTTAGTAATGAAATCAAAAGCACCCCGGTTCATTGCGGTACGAATGTTTTCCATATCACCATAGGCGGAAACGATTACGGATTTAATCAAGGGACTACTTTCTTGGAGTTCAGAAAGGAGGGTAAGGCCATCCATTTCGGGCATGTTGATATCGCTCAGTATAATATCAACTTCCGGATCGGATACTAATTTTTCCAAGGCATCCCTTCCGTTTATGGCAAAGAGAAATTCATACTCCTTTTGACGTATCTGCTTTCTGAACTTTTGTTTGATGAGCACCTCTAAATCGGCCTCATCATCAACTACCATTATTTTGGCCATTATGTCAGCTCTTTAAGTTTCGTTTTTAAAACACTAAAATCAAGGGGTTTGGTCAAAAAATCATCCGCCCCTAATCGAATTGACGTACTGC
>JARFRH010000327.1 GCA_029287355.1 Maribacter sp.
TGGTTCACATGACAAGACCTTTGAAATTTCCGAGACTGGAATCGTTAAAATAATAGATAACCATTCAGGAGCAACCATTTTGGAACATCCTGTTGAAGAGGGTGATATTTGGCGAATGTGTCAAGTAAAAGATGCCCCGATTCAAGATTGGGTAAAATTAGCCGTTACCAGAGCGAAAGCCTCTGAGACGCCTGCTGTTTTCTGGTTGGATGAGAACCGTGCCCATGACGCTGAATTGATAAAAAAGGTAAAGACTTATTTACCAGAGCATGATACTGGAGGATTGGATATCAGAATACTCTCCCCTATTGATGCCACTTTATTTACTTTGAAACGAATAAAAGATGGGAAAGACACCATATCCGTTTCGGGAAATGTATTGAGGGATTATTTGACTGACCTTTTTCCCATTTTAGAAGTAGGTACTAGTGCGAAAATGCTTTCCATAGTACCGCTGATGAACGGTGGGGGTCTCTTTGAGACAGGTGCCGGGGGGTCTGCGCCGAAGCATGTAGAACAGTTTTTAGAGGAAGGCCATCTAAGATGGGATTCCCTAGGTGAATTCCTAGCCCTTGGGGTTTCATTGGAATTTTACGGAGAGAAATACAACAATCCTAAAGCAAAGGTTTTGGGAGATGCGTTGGATACAGCCACAGAAAAATTTCTTGACAATGGTAAATCACCCTCAAGAAAAGTTAAAGAATTGGACACCCGGGGTAGCCATTTCTATCTTGCACTATATTGGGCCGAAGCTCTAGCCAATCAAGACCAAGATGCTGAACTAAAGTCTACCTTCAGCGAAGTTTACAATCAAATGAATTCAGCGGCATCCCAGATTACGAACGAATTATTAGAAGCCCAAGGCACAAATCAAGAAATTGGAGGTTACTATAAACCAAATCCAGAATTGGTTGCCAAGGCCATGCGACCTAGTGCAACATTGAACACCATCTTGGACGAAATCTGAGGTCATTGCAAATAAATAATATGAAGGCCCCTATTTTCGGTAGGGGCCTTATTCGTTTAAATTAATGTTAACCTACTGATAAATGCTTTTTTTCTCATTATTTTTATAAAAAATCGCTTTAAATGAACCAAGGTAACCAAGCGTTCCTCATTGTTTTCCTGTTATTTTCAATCTTTAGTTTTTCCCAGAAAAAATATACGCTCAGCGGAACCATTTCAGAAGCTTCTAGCAATGAGACCCTAATTGGAGTAACTATTGCCGTGCCTGAGTTAAAAACCGGAGTTGCCACGAATGAATATGGGTTTTACTCGCTAACAATTCCTGAAGGTGATTATCGCATTCAAGCAAGCTACTTAGGCTTTAAAGATGTGATTCAATCCATTAGCTTAAATCAAAACTTAAAACTCAATATTCAAATGGTTGAGGCTGCCGAACAACTTGAAGAGGTTGTTGTTACTGAAGATGTTGAACGCATGGATATTCGCAAACCACAAATGAGTGTAAATACAATGTCCATTGAGACGATAAAGAAGATTCCTGTAATTCTTGGTGAGGCTGATGTCATTAAATCTATATTACTTCTCCCAGGGGTCACAAATGCCGGCGAAGGTGCTTCTGGTTTCAACGTTAGGGGGGGCGCTGTAGATCAAAATCTTATTTTATTGGATGAGGCGATTATTTTCAATTCTTCTCACCTTTTTGGGTTCTTTTCGGTTTTTAATCCCGATGCCATAAAAGACATCAAATTATACAAGGGTGGAATTCCAGCAAGATATGGCGGGCGAGTCTCTTCCGTACTGGATATTTTCCAGAAGGAAGGTAATAGTAAACAATTCAAAGTCAATGGCGGTATTGGCGCCGTAGCGAGTCGTTTACTCGTAGAAGGGCCGATTGTCAAAGATAAAGCGGCATTTTTGATTGGGGGTAGAGGTTCGTATGCCCATCTTTTTTTGCCCCTTTTTAATCAAGATAATACGGCATATTTTTACGATTTGAATACGAAACTCAATTACAACATCAATGACAAAAATAGCATCTATTTATCAGGAAATTTTGGAAGGGACGTTTTTGGAATCAGCGACAGTTTTGTAAACACGTATGGCAATTCAGTAGGAAATTTTAGGTGGAACCATCTTTTTTCAGACAAATTGTTCTCGAATCTTTCTCTAATTTATTCTGATTATTACTATGGTTTAAAACTCGATTTTGTTGGTTTCAATTGGAATTCAGGCATCCAGAACTTCAATGTTAAATATGATCTGAAACATTATTTGAACGACAAGCTTCAAATCAATTACGGGATCAATAACATTTATTATAGTTTCAATCCTGGTGAGATTGAACCCAGTAATTCTGATTCCGGAATTATCGAGGAACGTCTCACAAAAAAATACGCCAATGAATTCGCGGCATATATTGATGTTGAACATGATATAACGGAAAACCTGAGTTTGGGTTATGGACTTCGTTTTAGCAACTTTATTCGTTTGGGTCAGGATGAACTCAATGTTTATGAAAACGACAATCCAGTAGTTTTTGATCCTTTTTTGTTGATCTACCAAGAGGCGGACCCAATTGCCATAAGCGAACCCGGCCGATCAGGAAGTCTCGCTACATTTATCAATTTCGAACCCAGAGCCTCATTGGCTTACACCATTAATGATCATAGCTCGGTCAAGGCCAGCTATACGAGACTTGCACAATACTTGCACCTCTTATCCAATACAAGCTCGCCGACGCCTTTGGATGTTTGGACACCTAGCGGGCCATTTGTAGAACCCCAACTTCTGGATCAGTATGCTTTGGGTTTTTTCAAAAATTTAAAAGAGGGTAGTTACTCTTTGGAAACAGAGGTTTTCTATAAAGACATTCAAAACCGAATCGATTATATAGACGGCGCCAATCTAATCGCGAATAATGCCATTGAAACGGTCATCTTAAATGGTGAAGCAAGAGCCTATGGATTAGAAGTTTTACTTAGAAAGAATGATGGTAAATTTCAAGGCTGGTTAGCCTATACGCTTTCAAAATCAGAACAAAGAACACCGGGTCGTACATCGAATGCCGATAATGGACGTTCAAACTTGGAAACGGGAATCAACTTTGGCGAGTGGTACAGTACTCCATATGACAAGACCCATGATATTTCTTTGTATGGGTCGTATAATTTGAATGATAAATGGAGTTTCAATACAAATTTTGTGTATCAAACAGGTCAGCCTACGAATTACCCAGTAGGCCAATTTGAATTTCAAGGATTGGCCGTACCCTACTATGGACTTAGAAATCAAGAGCGGCTGCCCGATTACCATAGAATAGACCTCGCAGCCACTTTGACCCCTCGAAAAAACAAAACCAGGAAGGTAAAGGGCGAATGGGTGTTTAGTGTTTATAATGTTTATAATAGAAGAAATGCGGCTTCTATTAATTTTAGACGAGATCAAGATACAGGGATCAATGAAGCCGTGCGCACCTCCATTTTCGGGATTGTACCGGCAGTGACCTATAATTTCAAGTTTTAAAAAATGAAATATCACTATTTCATATTGTTAGTCATGACCGCTTTAGCAGCATCTTGTGAAGATGTGATCGATATTGAACTACCCGCTGCTAAACCAAGAGTAATTGTCGATGCACTGATACGCGTTGATGCCATACAAGAATTTCTCGGTGTTATGGCCAAAGCCATTGCGACAAACAACTTTTTTGAAGAAATACCTGTGACTTCCTTAGAAAGCATCATTATAACGACTACGGTAACTCGAGAAGATGGGCCAGTCTTGAAAACGAGAGCCTCAAGCCTAATAGATATAGGCCCAGGATCTGGCATATATACCCTTAATCCTAATTTTTCAACTGAGGAAAGAAGCGGCACTAGCGCGGTACTACAAGACAAGGATGTTCTTTTTGCGCGCATTATTGGACAAAAAGGGCGAAAATATGCTGCACAGGCAAGATACGCACCAGTAGCTCCCCTTATTTACGTAGAGCAAAGCACAGAAACCCTTTTTAGTGAAGATGAAACCGAGGTTTTAGTCGCCTTTGAGGAAAACCCTGAGATTGATGATTTTTATATTTTCGATTTTGATTTTGGTGATTTTTTAGTATCGGAAGACACTTGTTATGACGAACAAGAATTTAAATTCTCCTACTTTTATGATAAAAGTTTAGATTCGGGACAAGATGTTACAGTTAGTATTCTAGGAGCTGACAGTACTTTTTACAACTATACGAATCAATTGATTGAACAAAGTGAAGGGCCTCAAAGTCCTTTACAAACTCCTGCGGCTGCAGTACGAAGAAATGTTTTTGACATTACTGATATGGACAACCAGAAGGTTTTTGACAATGTGGAACAAGCAGACGTATTTCCTATGGGCTATTTTGCAATAGTTTAGGAATATAAAAAACAATTACAATTCAGTAAATAGTATTCCAATGATGTTTGAATTAAGGAAATTATTCATTTTACTAGTCCTTACAAGTCACAGCTTTTCTTGTGAGGATGTCATTGAAGTAGATACCCCTACTACTCCTCCAAGACTCACTATTGATGCCCTTGTTAGAGTTGATTCCAATAATCCAACCACAAAAATAACGGTAAAGGCAGGTGTTACTAGTTCTTTTTTTGCGGATGTGGAACCAACAAGTTTGGATCAAGTTGTCCTTCTTAATCCTGATTATATTCCTACCTCTGCTTCAGATGCAACAGCTATTCCCTTAACGGAGGTGGCCCCGGGCATCTATGAAGGTGAAAAAGATACGAAGTTTTTTACGGAAGGTGAATTGCAATTGACTCTTGAACATGACGGACAACGCTATTTGGCAATGACTAGATATGCTAGGTCATCGAGAATTGATAACATAGAGCAAGGTGATAATAGCTTGTTTTCAGAAAATGATAAGGAAATCAAAATATCTTTTTCAGACGATGGTTCAATAAACAACTTTTACCTTTTTGATTTTGGAAGAGGAGATTACCTCGTGACAGAGGACGAATTTTACCAAGGTCAGACTTTTAGCTTCTCCTATTTTATTGAAGATGGAGTTGGCAGAATAGTAGATGTCGCCCTGTTAGGTGTTGATGAACCATTTTACAATTACATGAACCAATTAATCGTACAGGCGGGTGGCGATCAAGGTCCATTTCAAACTACTGCAGCGACAGTACGGGGAAATATTATCAATATCACTGATATTGACAACATCAATTCGTTCGACAATGTAGAAAATTCAAATAATTTTGCTTTGGGGTATTTTGCGGTTTGTGAGACGTTCGAGGCAAGTATTGTTCTCGAATGATCTATGCTTACGCCCTTCGAAAGATAGCCCAGTTTAAAGAACAGGGGTCATTTGATGATATTATTCTTTATTGATTACTTTTATTCCATCTTACAAAAAGAAGAATGCATACGGACAAAAAACTCTTGGTTAAAGGACTGAAATACATTGCCTACACGATAGCATTGATGTTTACGGCACCCCTAGTACTATATCAGGCCTTTAAAAACGAGACACATCAGTGGTTCTGGCCGGTGCTTATCATCGGATTCATACTAGCGATATTGGCAATTGGCTTTGGGTTTTATAGCATCAAACTTATTATGGACGCTCTTTTTAGTGCGAAGAAAAAGACAACCGGATCATAGTACGGTGGTACAAAAGAAATTTACTTTTCTTTCTTCTTGTCAACATTACCCCATTTATTATTTAAGGCCGCATAATCATAATCCAACACCGTCGCCTGACGCACTAGGCGATCTGCAGTAAAAGCACGCTGTAGAATATCTTCAATAAGATAATCCTCGTGAACAATTCTGGGGTTGAATTCTTCTTTTAGGCTAATACTGAACATTTTAGCGGTAGTGCTGTACCAAAAGGCGCGCCAGCCGCTTCGAAGCTCTTTCACCAGGGAAAATGCAGTCGAACCCGTTTGCCTATGAATTAATTTCACTAAAATCTGACCTTCGGTACGTGTTAGTTTCTTAAGTTCTTCAGCAAACTCTTCCTCAATATACTTTTGAACTTTTCTAGTGTACTTCTTACGTTTTGATTTCCGTTTAATTTGGACAATACTATCATTTAATTCGACCAAACGCTCTGCGGCTAATTTAGCATAAGGGTAGACCTTCAAGGTCTTTCGCCTCAGGATATAATAGCGTAATTTCGATTTGTAATCAGGGAATTTTAATTTCCCAAAGAGATACACTTCATTCAGTGCAATAGTTGATTGGAAGACGGAATCCCCTTCAACCATGATCATCTTTTCGGTAACCGAATCCAAAGGTTGGTCCTCAATCTGTGAAAAACCATAAATGGAAATGGTAAGAAAGACAATAAACAGGATAATTTTTTTCATTGAATCCATAAAAGCAAAAGCCTTGCCAAAATTAACGATAAATAAGTATCCTTATTATTAATTAAAAGTGAATATTCTTAACTTCGTCAACAAACAGCAATACATGGCAAAGAAGAAAATCATTACTAAAAAATCCTTAGAATTTTTCGAAAAGTACTTAAATAACGCCGCTCCTACAGGGTATGAATGGGAAGGGCAGAAAATCTGGATGAATTACCTTAAACCCTATGTGGACACCTTTATCACTGATACTTATGGTTCCGCAGTAGGGGTTATAAATCCTGATTCGGAATATAAAGTAGTCATCGAAGGGCACTCTGATGAGATTTCTTGGTATGTAAATTATATATCGGACAACGGATTGCTCTATGTCATCCGCAATGGGGGAAGCGATCATCAAATTGCACCTTCTAAGTGGGTGAACATCCATACAAAAAATGGAATAGTGGAAGGGCTTTTCGGTTGGCCGGCAATTCATACTAGAAACAAAGCCAAAGAAGAACCCCCTAAGCTAGATAATATTTGTATTGATATTGGAGCAAAAGACAAAGCTGAAGTCGAAAAAATGGGTGTACATGTAGGTTGTGTCATTACATATCCCGACGAATTTAAAATTTTGAACAAAGATAAATTTGTTTGCCGTGCCATCGACAATCGTGCTGGCGGATTCATGATAGCCGAAGTAGCGCGTCTTTTGCATGAGAATAAGAAGAAACTACCTTTTGGTTTGTACATTACCAATGCAGTGCAAGAAGAAATAGGTTTGCGCGGAGCAGAAATGATCACACAAACTATCAAACCAAATGTTGCCATCATTACGGACGTTTGTCACGATACTACTACCCCGATGATCGACAAAAAGAAACAAGGTCATACTGAAATCGGAGCTGGCCCAGTCATATCTTATGCTCCAGCAGTTCAAAACAAACTTCGTGAACGAATTATTGCGACGGCCGAGGCTAAGAAAATTCCGTTTCAACGAATGGCGGCATCCAGATCCACGGGGACGGACACCGATGCTTTTGCATACAGCAATGGTGGCGTGGCATCGGCGTTGATTTCCCTCCCGTTAAGATATATGCATACCACCGTGGAAACAGTGCATCAAGATGATGTCGAAAATGTAATACGGTTGATATACGAAACCGTACTCAATATAAAGGCCGGAGAAACCTTTAGCTATTTTGATTAAGCTATCAAGCCTCCTAACTGAAGGTTTTTTTTATACGCAATGGACGAATTGATCGATATTCTAGATTCCAAGGGGAATTTCACCGGCAAAACTGCCATGAAATCGGAAGCCCATAAACGCGGATGGTTTCATAATACGGTGCACATATGGTTTTATACCCCAAACGGGAAAGTTTTACTACAGCAACGAGGAAGGAACAAAGACACCTACCCCCTACTTTGGGATGTTTCTGTTGCGGGACACGTGGGAGCAGGGGAAGAAATTGAAACTTCGGCATTGCGGGAAGTGAAGGAAGAGATTGGGTTATCGATTAGAAAGGGTAAACTTCAAAGGATAGGAATTTTCAAATCGGTTCAAAAGCACACTGAACAATTGAACGACTGTGAATTTCATCACACTTTTTTGTATGAACTAGAAAATCCGCTCGAAAAACTACGAAAACAAGATACCGAAGTTGAAGATTTAAAATTGATGCCCTTACTTCAATTCTCCGAGGAAACCTGGGGCATGGCCAATCTTAAAAAATATGTACCACACGACATTGATTACTACGCTGCAATAATAAAAGGGATAAAGGGAAACCTAGAGCATCTCTAGGAATTCTTCCGGTTTGCCAAGTTGATATGTGCTCTGCTTACCATTCTGCATATCCTTTACAACAAAAGAACCATCCTTTAACTCCTGAGCGCCAATTAAAATCACAAAGGGAACATTTCTATTATTAGCGTACTTCATTTGCTTTTGCATTTTAGCCGCTGAAGGATACAAGTCTGCTTTTACTCCTGATTTTCGAAGCTGAGTCACCAATTGTAATGCAGCCATGGCCTCCTCATCTCCAAAATTCACGCATAAAACTTGAATGGATTGGTCAATAGCCTCGGGAAAAAGATGTAACTCTTCCAGCACCAAATAGATACGGTCAAGACCGAATGAAATACCCACCCCACTCATATCCTTCATTCCGAAGATTCCAGTCAAGTCATCATATCGACCACCACCACCTATAGCGCCCATAGCAACCCCTTCGGGAGCACTGACCTCTAGAATGGCACCAGTATAATAATTGAGCCCTCTAGCCAAAGTTACATCCACTGAAAGTTTTGAAGTTTTCAAACCCAATTTTTGAATGGTTTGAACGACGAAAACTAATTCCTCAACTCCCTTGATGCCTTCTTCAGAATCTGCTAAAAGCAATCTTAAAGATTCCAATTGCACCAAACTACCGCCCGTCAAATGAAATAGGGGAGTCAACTTTTCGATGGATTGTGCGGAGATACCTTTTGCAAGCATTTCTTTTCGAACGCCTTCTTCACCAATTTTATCCAACTTATCCAGGGCAACGGTAAAATCGACTAATAAATGTTTAGCTCCAATAACTTCGGCTATACCTGCCAAAATCTTACGATTGTTCAATTTGATGTTGACTCCTTCCAATCTCAAATCGGCAAACACAGCATCATATAATTGAATTAATTCCACCTCTTGAAGAAGTGAGTCGGAACCTACGACATCGGCATCACATTGATAAAATTCTCTAAAACGCCCTTTTTGAGGCCTATCAGCTCTCCAAACAGGCTGTATCTGATACCGCTTGAAAGGGAAATCGATTTCATTTTGGTGCATGACCACATATCTGGCAAATGGCACTGTTAAATCATACCGTAACGCCTTATCGGAAATCTTAGGTAGTATTGAACTTGAGTTTTTTGAACTATAGGTAACATCATCGACCTTACTTATAAAATCCCCAGAGTTCAAAATTTTAAAAATCAAGCGATCCCCCTCATCACCATACTTGCCCATCAGTGTTTCCGAACTCTCGAAAGAAGGTGTCTCTATAGGCTGAAAGCCAAAAACCTCAAAGTGCCTCTTTACTGTGTCAAAAATATAGTTGCGTTTCGCAACTTCAGAAGGTGAAAAATCACGGGTGCCTTTAGGTAAAGAAGGTTTTTGTGCCATTTGTTGTTGTTGAACTACAAATATATATGTTTGAGGTGTCTTTGCAATAGGTAGTGCTTTAGGGTGTTTCCATCATCGATTCAAACCACCTATATAAGTCGCCTTTCGTAATAACAGATCCTTGTTGAATCAATTTGAAAATATCCAAATTCTTGTCACCTGTATATGCTTTGGATGCGGTTAAGTACTCCACAAAATCGGATTGCCAGTTTTTTTTGAACCAATTGAAACCGATTGCTGTAGTTAAATCAATATCTGGATTCATGACTTTTACCGAAAACAATTTCATTTCTTTTTCAGCACAATGAAACAAGTGCATATACTGAGCAGAAATATTTTCAAGATATTGAACTTTGTTTAGTACTCCTTCCCATATCAAATCGCTAAAAATGTCGATTTCATCCTCAGCGACTTCCGGTTTATCATTTTTGAGATTTTTCCACTCTTCCCCAGTAATGGATTGGGTGGCCAAAAAGTTGATGAACTCTTCATGCAACTCTTCTAGTTGCTCTTTAGCAAGTCTTGTGTATTTCATACTGCGAAATTAAAAAGGTCGCACATTTGGCACGACCTTTTTACTCATTTTTTTATGATATTAATTAAAGATATATCGTACTCCAAACTGTGCTTGCCATCTTGAAATTAGATTGGTATTGGCACTGAAAGTTTCAACCAAATTCGGATCAAACGTATAGGTTGGTAGGTTAGCGTCATCCACTGATACCCCCAAAATCTGCTGATTGGTGGGTAACTGAACAACACCCCATTTAGAGCTGATCAAATTACCAAAATTCAAAACATCTAAGCTTAACTGTAAAGTATTCTTCTTGGTGATTTTAATGTCTTGTAGCACTTTCACATCCCATCTTCCTCTCCAAGGTGCCAGCACACCATAGCGCTCTGCATACGAACCACGATTAGAACTTAAATAATCATCCTGTTGTATGAAGGCCTCAAACGCCGCTGCCTGGCCGGCACCTGTGAAGTTCATCTGACCGACTTCAGATGCACTTGGAATGTATAACAAGTCGTTAATATTAGAACCATCCTTATTAATATCACCCCCGTAAATATAATTGAATCGACCACCCTGGGCATATTCATAAAATGCGGAAACCGTTGTACCCGTTTTAAAGGCCTTCGAAATCAACCCGACAAATCTATGCGTATCGCCGTATCGCGAATAAGAAAGCACGTCATCATTAGCATTGCCTGAAATGGCATTGGCCGCAAAAGCGTCACCTGTTATTTCAGCCTCAATTGAGTTTACATCTTTTGCATTCAAATAACTATATGCCAAACTAGCAAAGAAATCATTATTCCAATTTTTTTGAGCTTTAAGAACGGCATTTACAATTCTTCCTTTATCTGAATTTGAGAATACATATGCATTGTTGATTAAATCATTGGCCCCGTAAACTGGTCTATTATCGGCCCCTTGTAAGGTTTCGGAAGGTGGCAATAGGCCCCAATTTTGCACATTTGGGCCATTGACATCCTTCGTATACGACAAGTCTGCCGTTAGTATGACACCATTGTCAAGCTTATAATCCGTACCTAGGCTTGTTCTCCAAACCTGCGGCCATTTATAATCCGGATCTACTACTTGGTAAAAGAACACGTTGGGGTTCGCAATTTGATTTCCTAACCATACAAAAGGAAAACGCCCGGTAAATATGCCTGTTCCTCCACGAACTTGGAGAGTATCATCATTTTTCACATCCCAATTGAAACCTACTCTTGGTGAAATCAACCATTTATTTGATGGTAGTTTGGTTGAATCAAAGAAAACAGTCTCTTCTGTATTCGGGTTGAAATAAGGAATACCAGGAACATATGCTGGAGCAACATCAATAACATCTTGAGCTTTTCTTGCAGAATCAAAGTATAAAGGCTTATCAAAACGGATGCCATAGGTCAACTTAAAATTATCAGTAGCATTCCACTCATCTTGCATATAAAAGGCAAGTTGGCCCACATTGGTCTCTGCGAGCGCCCAACCACCTGCATTTCCATCTCCATTTGCATTTAAAGAATTGTCAGCAGCTATGGCATCATTAAAAGCAGTTTGGTATGTGCCAACCAATGCTGCTTCGGCCGCAGCATCCAGATTTCTAAAATCAGCTATTGAACCAGTGGGGAAGAATACCCCTTGGGCTCCATAAACCCCTAGGTTAAATGAATTATCAAACTGGAATTTTTCAAAAGAAAAACCAAAAGTAAATGTATGATCACCTTTGAAAAAATTCAGGTTATTGGTTAATTGAAAGACCTTTTGATCTAAGCGGTTATTGATTGAAAAGGGTTCATGCCCAGCGATGATGTAATTTGAACTTCCATTTTCATCCAATAAAGTAATAGTTGGCGCAGGACTTGATTTTGGGCTTCTGAAATCATCAAAATGCGTATATCCTACTTGTAACGTGTGTGTGGCATCATCTGAAAGAGTCGAGTTTAATTCAACTTGAACGGATCGAATTTTATTGTTTATCTCATAACCGGCATTCTCAAACTGTAAAGTCGAAAGGTTTGGCCCTCTGAAGCCCAATGCAGACGGATGAGCAGGTTTCTCTTTCGCAGCATCCAAGAAATTATAAATCACTGCCAATCTATTATTGTCATTTATATTCCAGTCTAATTTAAAAATACCTTTTGTAGATTCTTGATCAAAATTGAAACCTTCATATCTTCCTGGGTTGTAAAATTGTCCGTTTCCTATAGCAACTTGGTTCAGAATATTTGAAACCAAATCAAAATCCGAAGCCAATACCCTTGATTCATTAGCCGCGCCTGACCCTCTATTTGGAATAAAACCAGAGCCCAAATCAGTTCTAACATCTTTTTCAAAGTTTGCAAAGAAGAATAATTTATTCTTTATAATAGGGCCACCAATACTAATACCATATTGTGATTGACTTAAATCCGACTTGACTAGATCATCGCCATTTATTTTACCGCCAGTCAAATCTTCATTTCTAAAGAAGCCATAAACTGTTGCGTAAAAATCATTAGTCCCGCTTTTTGTAACGGCGTTTACGGAGGCCCCTGTAAATCCTGATTGTGTAACATCATAGGGGGCAGTGGTCACCTGTATTTGGTCAATTGCATCAATCGAAATTGGATTTGATCCTGTCTGCCCACCTGGTTGTGCGGCATCCAATCCAAAAGGATTGTTAAAAATTGCACCATCAAGTGAGAAGTTATTAAACTGGTCATTTCTTCCTCCAAAAGAACCTGCACTTGCTGTTGGTTCCAACCGTGTAAAATCACTGGTAGATCTTGAAATTGTCGGTAAACGAGTAAGTTCTCTTCGGCCAACACTAGTTTCAGCACCTGTACGATCACTTCCAAATGTACCTCCACGATCATATACGACCACCACTTCATCAAGCGCCTGACTCTCTGTAAGTAGTATTACATCAATGTTAAACGTTTTACCTAGCGCTAAGAAAACGTCATTTTGCAATTGGTCTTTGAAACCAACATAAGATATCATTATCTCATAAGGTCCTCCAACACGAAGGTTCAAGAGGTTGAACCTGCCATCTTCATTTGTTATGGCCCCATATTTTGTTCCGGTCGGGGTGTGGATAGCTACTACATTAGCACCTAGTAAGGGAGCATTTTGGTCATCAGCAACAGTACCTCTAATGTTCGAGGTAGTTACTTGCGAAAAAGCAGTGTAAAATCCTAAGCAAAGGATAATAGATAAAAGAAGATATTTTTTCATAAAGCAATAGTTATTTGAGTTTGAATAGTATTATAAAGTATGCATAAAAAAAGAGCTATGCGAACATAGCTCTTTACTTTTTTTTCACAATAAATTGATATCATTTTGCCTCAGCAACAACCTCGAATGGAAAATCAACAACAACTTCTCTATGCAAACGAATTTGCGCGTTGCAAGAACCCGTTCTTTTCACCGTACCTCCATTGATACTGATGAACTTCTTATCGATTTCATGGCCTTGTTTTTCTAAAGCAGCAGCCACATCCATATTTGTAATTGAACCGAATAATTTATCTCCGGCACCGGTTTTAGCTGCAATCTTCAATTCAAGAGATTTCAAAGCCTCAGCGGTCTTACTTGCCGCATCCACTATTTTCTTCTCTTTGTGTGCTCTTTGCTTTAAGTTTTCCGCCAAAACCTTCTTAGCCGAAGGAGTAGCCATTGCAGCCAAGCCCTGTGGTATAAGGAAGTTTCTCCCATAACCATTCTTAACGCTTACTAAATCGTCTTTGAACCCTAGGTTCTGAACGTCTTCTTTTAATATTAATTCCATCGTTCCAATTCTTTTATTTTAGTAAATCGCCAACATAAGGCATTAGTGCAATATGACGCGCACGCTTTACAGCTTGTGCCACTTTTCTTTGATATTTCAAAGATGTACCGGTAAGTCTTCTAGGTAACAATTTACCCTGATCGTTAACCAACATCATCAAAAAGTCAGCATCTTTATAATCGATGTACTTGATTCCGTTTTTCTTGAATCGGCAATACTTCTTCTTTGTATTGGTTTCAATGTTCAAAGGGGTCAGATATCTGATTTCCCCATCTTTTTTACCTTTAGCTTGTTGTTCTATTGATGCCATAATGATTATGCTTTAGCCGTTTTTAACCTTGTTCGTCTCTTCTCTGCCCACGCAATGGCGTGCTTATCCAATTTTACGGTGAGAAAACGCATGATACGTTCGTCTCTTGAAAATTCTTGCTCATAGGGAGTAAGAATTTCTCCGGGTGCGGTGAATTCGAACAAATGGTAAAAACCACTTTTCTTGTGCTGTATGGCATAGGCTAATTTCTTCAGCCCCCAATTCTCTTTGGCGACCATTTTGCCGCCATTCTTAATTAAGAAATCTTCAAATTTCTTAACTGTTTCCTCTATCTGAGTATCAGATAGAACGGGATTCAAAATGAAAACAGTTTCGTAATGGTTCATATATATAATTATTTAAAAGGAGTGCAAAAATAATAATATTTACGTGCCCCCACAAGAAAACGAATAAATCTTCGTTATATATGGAATGAATCATAATAAATAAGCTTAACCTAAACCCAAATCTTAAACCTATGTTATCTACCTTTTACACAGAAAACCCTGCAATGTTTACAACTTTTGTTGTGCTTCAACGCGTTTTTTAAGTAATTTGTCGATGATTTAACCCCACAAATCAAACCTTTTATGAAATTACGAAGTATTATCGTAGACGATTCATCGATGCAGCGGATGGCAGTTGCCAAATTAGTAAACAATCATCCGAATTTAGCTATGGTGGCCGAATACAGCAACGCAATCGAGGCGAAAAATGGTATTAAAAACAACGAGATCGATTTGATCTTTCTAGATGTTGAGATGCCTATCATCAATGGATTTGACCTACTCGAATCCTTGGAGAACAGTCCTCAGGTAATTTAGATTACCGGAAAACCCGATTATGCCCTTAAGGCTTTTGACTATGATGTAACTGACTATTTGCACAAGCCCATTACTATGGCTCGTTTTGATGCATCGGTTCGTCGCGCAGTAGCCAAGTATGAGCAAGAGCATAGGGTACATGAAGACGAAGAGCATATCTTCGTAAAGAGTAACCTTAAGAAAAGAAAGGTTATCTTAAATGACATCAAATGGATTGAAGCTCTTGGCGACTACATTAAGTTAGTTACCGATGAAGCTAATATCGTGATTTTATCAACTATGAAATCTTTCGAAAAGCAATTACCGGAAGATAAGTTTCTTAGAATTCACAAATCTTACATTGTGAACTTGGAGAAAGTTGAAAAATTCAATAGTAAAAATGTTGAAGTTAGCGGAAGATCAATTCCTCTAAGTCGAAACAAAAAGACCGAATTGGCCGAAGCGCTAAGTAACGTCTAAGGCACAACAACATAGTTTTATGAAGAAAACCGATGGTCCAAAAACTGTCGGTTTTTTTGTTTTCGCTGAAAGCAGGGGGCAAAATCCTTCGAATTCACCAAACCTGATATCCTACTTTTTTTAGCCCATAGGAATGAGTTGTCAGATATGATCTACATTATAAATTACCCTCACGCTGCGGTAAAATGAAATCGCATTGAAAGATTTCTCAATACTGCGTATCCTATTTTTTGTCTTTACCAAAGATTGGTCGTGATTGATTTTTATAATTACATTTTTTAAGTACTGATTTCTAATGCGTGCCACAGGAGGATATTCGGGGCCCAAAACACTCCCCCCGAAAACGTTTCTAAGTGATTTGGAAAACCAGTCAGCAGCCTCGTTTAATTTGTTGTACTCTTTGTGTTTGAAAGTGATTTTGATGATTCGATTTATGGGTGGATATTTATACTGCTCTCTTTCATACAATTGTTCTTTGAACATTTCTTCGAAATCGTTCGTTGAAACTTGCCTTAAAATCTGATGATAAGGATTATAACTTTGAATAATCACCTTACCCCTTTTCTTGGTGCGCCCTGCCCTGCCCGAAACTTGGGTCAGTAGTTGAAAACTTCGTTCATGTGCCCTATAATCAGGGAAATTCAACAATGAATCCGCATTCATGATACCCACTAGATTGACATTTCTAAAGTCCAAGCCCTTAGTGAGCATCTGGGTACCGACCAAAATATCCAACTCCTGTTGCTCAAAAGACGTAATGATCTTTTCATAGCCATATTTACCGCGAGTTGTGTCCAAATCCATCCGTCCGACTTTGGCCTCTGGGAACAAGGTGTGCAGCTCCTGCTCTACTTGTTCCGTACCGAAACCTTTGGTGTCTATAGTCGCGCTGCCGCAAGCTTGGCAACTTTCCTGCAAAGCCATATGATATCCGCAGTAATGGCAACGGAGTTGTTTTTTGTATTGGTGGTAGGTCAAACTAACATCGCAATTTGGACATTGTGGCGAATGTCCGCAGGTGTTACATTCAACAATTGGCGCGTAGCCTCGACGATTTTGAAAAAGTATGACTTGCTCACCGCATGCTAAAGTTTCATTTATCTCTTCGAGCAAACGCTCTGAGAAATGGCCTTTCATACGCTTTTTCCTTGTCTGTTCCTTTATATCGACCAATTCAATATCGGGCATCACAACATTGCCATATCGTCTTGTTATTTGTGCGTAACCATACTTTCCATTCTTAGCGTTATAATAGCTTTCGATACTAGGTGTTGCAGAACCCAAGAGAATATTCGCATCATGGAGGTTTCCCAAAACAATTGCGGCGTCACGGGCGTGATACCTAGGTGCAGGATCAAATTGTTTGAATGAACCTTCGTGTTCTTCATCTACGATGATCAATCCCAAATTTGAAAAGGGTAAAAACATGGCCGAACGCGCTCCGATTACGATTTGCGCTTTTGATTTTTTCTCTAAAACATTATTCCAAACTTCTACGCGTTCTTGAATGCTGTATTTGGAATGATACACCGATACATTTGAACCAAAATAGTCTTGCAATCGCCCGATCAACTGTGTGGTCAGGGCAATTTCAGGAAGTAAATAGAGACCTTGCTTTCCTTCAGAAATACATTCCTCCAAGAGTTTTACATAAACCTCTGTTTTTCCAGAAGAAGTCACTCCTTGAAGTAAGGTGACTTTTTTATTTTCAAAGGATTGCCGTATATCATCTAGTGCATTTTCTTGATATTCATTTAATGATTTCAGGTCATATTCACCATCTTCACCGTCGTAGCTCACCCGATCGGTCTGCACAAAATATTCTTCTAGAACACCCTTATCTACCAATGATTTTATGACCGCTTTTGAACTTCCACTAGTTCGTTCCAAGTCGGCAACTTTAATAGGTTTTTTACTTACTGCCTGAAGTTGGAACAAAGATAATACCACCTGACTTTGCTTTGGAGCCCTAGTCAACGATGCTAACAATTCTTCTAGGTTTTCTTCGGATGTGTATGTCTTACCCAATTGTACATAGCGGACCAATTTAGGCCTGTATTGCTCATAAAGCTCTTCCTTTAAAAGGATAACATTTTTTTCAATCAATCGATTTAAAATAGGAAGTACGTTCTTTCGATCAACAATCGCACTCACTTCATGCACTTTTAAGGAGGACTGGTGTTGTAAGGCTTCAAACACCAAAAACTCGTCATCCTTCAAATTCATTTCATCGACTTCCGCCCTATCGTTTTTCAGAATCAAAGTTTCACTTTCCAAAAGAAATGCGCTGGGGACAGCACTCCGAAAAACTTCCCCTATGGTACACATGTAGTAATTGGCTATCCATTGCCAATGCTTTAACTGTATGGTATTGACCAATGGGTATTCGCTTAATATCCGATGGATGTTCTTAGCCTCGTATACTTCCGGTGCTGTGGTGTGCACTTCATGGACTAAAGCGGTATATATTTTTGATTTGCCAAATGGTACGGCAACGCGCATGCCCGGAAGCAGAAAGTCAGACTCTTCTTGAGTCACGCAATACGTAAATAACTTCTCTAAAGGTATCGGTAAAATAACATTGATGAAGTATTGCATAGTTCAACCCCCCCCGTCCTTAGTGGCGAACCCATGTTTGTGTTCTATAGAGAAAGGCTAAATACCCACGTACTTTTAATTCGTCGGGGTCATCGGGATTCAACCATATTTTAAACCTGAAAGTCATGGCCTGCTCCGGATCGAAAAGGAATTTTCCTTTCCATACATCATCATCATTCTTCTTACCATCCTTGATAATGGTCATGCCTGTAACAGGTTTGTCCTTTAAATCACCGTCGCATTTGACACAAAGGACATCCTCTTTTCCTTTCTCGACAACCTGAAGGATTTTTCCATACATCAAGCCACCTTTCTTATAAATCTCGATAATACCTTTAGGCATACCCGTTCTATCATCTATGGTTTTCCATTTACCAAAAACGCTTTGTGCATTCCCAAAAAACATCCCACAGAGGAAAAAGAGTACTCCTATTTTAATCTTTCTTTGCATTCTTACTATAATTTTTCCTAAGCCAATTTAAGGAGGCGTTCAATTCAAAGCCCAACAGCAATATATTCGAATTTAACCAGATATAGACCATTAATATCAATAATCCACCTAAAGCACCATACAATTCGTTATAACGCGCAAACTTCTCAACGTAGACACCGAATAAATATGATGTCAAGATAAACAGAAGTGTCGTCATTAATGCCCCGGCAGAAAAGAATTTGGTATGTTTGCCTTCAGCTGTGCCAAAATAATAGAGGGTTGCCGTAGTCAAATACGATAGGACTAAGAAAAACAAGAACTTCGCAATCTGAACACCAATGATATCTCCTTCTTCCACAACATACCCTCCTTGACGTGCGGCAAATTCGCTTAGATAGGTTAGTACATATACTTCAAAGTACACAAACGCTACAAAACCAATGATAATAAGAATCGAAAGAATCAACCCCACCATTAAAGCATAAGCGTATTGTTTAAAAAAGTTACGGGTGAGATTCACGTGGTATGAGTTTTCGAAACCTCCAAAAATAGCACTCACGCCATTGGCCATTAAAAAGATCGATAATACAAAGGTAGACGAAAGTAGCCCTGGGCGTTTTTGATCTTTGATCTGTTCATAAATCTGTTCAAAATAATCCCCAGTTGCCGTTGGTAAAAAAGACTCCAAAAAAGCAGGGAAATTTTCATCAAAGCCAGTACTCTGAAGACTAAAAAAATCAATCAGCCATGGCACCAAGGTCAACATAAAAATCAAAAGCGGAAAAAGCGCCAAAAACAAACTAAAAGCAATGGAACTGGCTCTTGATGAAAGGGCTCCCTCAACAATACCACGAATATACATTTCAATCAAATCATAAATGGAAAGGCCTTCAAATCCAGGCAATCGAATACTTTTCAATAATCGGACGAGCCAATTTATGACGGGAATCTTATCTAGTTTTTCCTCAATTTCTTTGGACATTTAAACGGCTTTAAGGCTCAAATCCATGTTGTACACCGAATGGGTCAATGCCCCTGAAGAAATATAATCAACTCCGCATTCGGCATAATTCCTAATGGTTTTTTCATTGATTCCACCTGAAGACTCAGTAAGGCATTTATTACCTATCAATGCGACCGCGGTGCGCGTATCCTCGTAGTCGAAATTGTCGATAAGAATGCGATATACGCCATCAGACTGTAAGATTTCTTTAATTTCATCTAAGTTTCGCGCCTCTACGATTATTTTTAAATCCCGGTTCGTATCCTTGAGATATTGCTTTGTTTTTTGAATGGCTTTCGTAATTCCTCCTGCAAAATCTATATGGTTATCCTTGAGCATAATCATATCGTATAATGCGAATCTGTGATTTTCCCCCCCTCCGATTTTCACCGCCCATTTCTCAAGAGCTCGAAGGCCGGGTGTGGTTTTTCGAGTATCCAATATCTTGGTATTCGTTCCTTCTAACAAATCAACAAAAGATTTCGTTTTAGTAGCAATGGCGCTCATTCGCTGCATGGCATTCAAGACCAAACGCTCAGCTTTTAGAATACTTTGAGAGCTTCCGCCAACGTAAAAAGCAATGTCCCCATATTTTACTGCTGCCCCATCCGGAATCAAGACTTCAACTTCCATCCCCTTATCAACATAGGTAAAAACCTGTTTTGCAAAGTCGATTCCGGCGATGACACCTTCATCTTTGACCAATAATTTTGCTCGTCCGGTAGCCGTTTCCGGAATACAGGAAAGCGAACTATGGTCGCCATCGCCGACATCTTCGCGAATGGCATTTGCAATTATCAATTCTATTTCTTTTTGGAACTGCGCATCTGAAATCATGAAAGGGAGTTGCTTTTCGCTAAATTATGAAATGAGGAATAACTTACCCCAGTTACCAATAAAGAAATTCAATTAACTTTGAACCATGACCATCAAACTTTTCGCAATTGGAAAAACCGACAGCAGCCCTTTACGGCAATTAATCAGCGAATATGAAGCTCGATTAAAGCATTACGTGAAATTCGAATTGGAAATCATTCCCGATATAAAAAATCCTAAACATCTATCG
>JARFRH010000346.1 GCA_029287355.1 Maribacter sp.
TTTCATGGCTGGTCTCCGGATAATGAAAAAATGGTATTCACAGGCAACCGCAACGACGCCTATAATATTCACACGGTAAACATCAAGAACGGAAAAGAAGAACAGCTGACCGATTTACCGACCTTGGATGATGGCCCAGAGTATAGCCCTGATGGCAAGTATATTTTCTTCAATTCGGTGCGCACGGGAACCATGCAACTATGGCGCATGAAGGCCAACGGAAAAAAACAGACCCAACTCACCTTTGATGACTATAACGACTGGTTTCCGCATGTGAGTCCTGATCAAAAATGGATTGTTTTTATATCCTTTCCAAAAGACATCGACCCCAGCTCGCATCCCTTTTACAAGCATTGTATGCTACGTATCATGCCTTACGAGGGTGGTACACCAAAGGTAATAGCGCATCTGTATGGCGGCCAAGGAACGATTAATGTACCAAGCTGGTCACCTGACAGCAAGAAAATAGCTTTTGTGACTAACACAGGAAGCTATTGAAGTATTCATTTAATTAAAAATTATAGATACCTGTTTTATAATTAAATAGCTTAATAAAATTCCTTGTAAATTTAATCGCAGTCTTCTTTATCGACTTCCGCTTTGGCTTCGCTTATGGCTTCATTTATTTGTGCCCTACTCGCGGTCGGTACGCACTTAAGGGCATCACCAAGCGCATCAAAATAATTTTTTGCGGCTGATTTTACACTTGAACAATTTTCCGCTGTCGGGTTTTCAGCATATGTGGTCAGCGCATTATTATATGCGGTCACTTCAACACTTACGCTCTCTGTCCAGGCGGTTCCACAATTGTTACCTAAGCCTAAAGGGTCGTTTTTACTGCAGTTCGTCGTTATCAAAAAAAGAGTGGCGGCGCAGCCAATCAATACATAATTGGGTTTCATGTTCCTCATTTTTCCAGTTTTAAATTCATATGTAGTTTCTCTTTGAACCTGGGTTTTCATAAAAATCGAGGGAAGGATTGTTTTTTTGTTTTCCGAGCGATGGTATTCTCGGTCGCATTTTAAGACTAAAATGTGCCATTTTGCATCATGTGTTGTTTCTTTTTATAGCTATCTATAGAAGAAGTTTGATTTGAGGACCTCTTGTAAAAAAGCACGGCCATATGAAATGACTTCTATTGCTTTCTCACAGAGAAGGTACCATCATTTCCACTTGAGGCATTCCATGTTCCTTTCAGTTGGGTTTTGGAATATGGTACAGTGAACGAGACGGACATGCCATCACATTCATCCTTGCCCACCGCTTTGAAAGATGAGCCTAGCACTTCCCATGTTGCCGTCATGGGACAATAGGGAGCGTCCGCTCCTTCACCTGACATGCTGCCATCACCTTTTAGATCAATGACAATTGTTGCCTCATCCAGACCACCGTCTATGGTGCCCGTACAAGTACCAACCAACGCTTGGTCGATTATCGGCCCCTGGATTTCTTCTACTGGACTATCGTCCGATGATGAACAGGAGATGCAGCAAATGGATATAATAAGAAGTATGCCTCCTCATATTGATTTTAGCTTTCATTTCATGGAATTAAAATTAATTGGATTTTAGTTTTCGGAGGAAGTTTGAAGTGAAATTAGCCTAAAATCATGAACTGGCTTTGGATAGTGTATAAATGGTATTAAATTATGTGTAATTTGTTCAGGATGAGCCTTATACTAGTCGTGTTTTTCGTTTGAAACCACCCCATCATCGGCTAATTCTATTACATTACCTGTAAAACGAATACGATTGCGATGTGAACTACGAACCCGCACCGTGCTGTGTAAACTGGCTCCTAAATCAATGGTGAAAAAATAGCTTTCAGAAGAATTATCGACGCTGAACGAAACCACATAGCTGTGCTTTGTGGCGTCTTTCACGATCGTCAAGTCGCGCGCGCTTTCATTATCAAAGGTGATTCCCGTATCACTACCGTAACCTCCACCCATTTGGCGCTCTCCGTAGTACGGTAAATTTGCGGTTGCTTTTTCCCCATCCAATTTTATAAAATAGCCTTCGCCCGTAACATCAATACGGCTGATGGTATTGCCCGGTCGCATTAGTCCACTGGTACCAATTTGAGCCAAAGCAGTGGTCACTTGTGGTTCTGCAGCCCTTACTTCGATTTTGAAGGCTTTTTGCTCTATCATCGTATCCAAGGACTGATTGGCCTTCAAAGCTTTCTGTGATGCAGAACAACCTAGAAACAATATACTTAGCACTACAACCATTGAAACTCGCTTAAATCGCATCTTCTTTCCTCTTTAAATGTATACTTTAAAACCAGCAAAAATCATGCCGCTGCTTCGCTGATGATCAACACCTTAAGTTACAAATTTTATTGCTAGAAAACCATCGGACACCAGAAAAAGCATAGCGTTCCAATACTAAGGATGCCATGCTTTTTGCCTGCTTCAAATTTGAATTACTTCTTCCCGACCAAAGTGGTGGCTTTGGCAAAGGCATCATCCGCCTCTTTGTTCTTGCCCATGCCCTTAAACGCTTTTCCCAGCCCTTCCCACATGCTGGCATTTTCAGGAAAAGACTCCGTAAACATACCATAGAGAAATAGCGCCCCTTCGTTTTGGCCCATGGCCAGCATATGATCTCCCACTTTTATAAACTCCGTTTCAAATGGAATATGGGCATACATCGGATCTTTGATGATACGGGCCGCATCCGTTTTGAGTTGCTCCATTTCTCCCGCGATAAACAATTGTGTAAAATGATCCATCGGGTTGGTTATTAGGGATTCATAACCATAATCCATGGCCATTTTAACGACAGGGTCTTGATTGGAACGGTACTCCTCAAAGGTCATTTCACTTTTGAAATGTGGCGCGGTGGCGTCGGCATTTTCCCATTGTGGTTTGTCTTGCCACCAGGCAAATGATAAATAAGCGTTCAGTTGAGAATTGGGCAGCGTGGTTTTTTTAGCATCCCCATAGAAATTCTTATTTTCAGAAGTAGCTTGCCCTATCAGTATGGCATTGGTGTAGGTTTCTATTTCATTGGTTAAATTTTGACAGGCAGAAAAAGTGTCGTGCCCAATGATATAAAAGAATTTTCCGGGGGCATTGATTTCAGGTCTGGCCATGATACCCTGAATAAGTGGTTTGTTATTGTAATTATTACCGCCACCATTCAAGCGTACATCATAAATGAATTTGTCGACCTCGTTGCCATCGACAAACTCAAAAAGACGGGTATAGAAGTCTTTTAGCTTTTCCGTTTCATGATCGAAGACCGAGCTCTGTCTGACATATAGTGTTTTTGATTCCGTGAGGTATTCAAAATAAAAGTATTTCCCATTCAGATGTTTCAAATATAATGGTGTTTCCGTTTGTGATCTTGAGCTACTCCATTGTGCATTGGGTATGGTAAATCCATAATCCCGTGACAGTTCATTCAAGGGAATCGTCGGTAGATCATGCTGGAAGACTTTACCGTCTTTTTCTACCGTTAGGTTGATCGTTTCGCTATAGGTCGGTACTACCCCCTGCGCATGTAAAACGGCTGGAACTGTAAGGAAACGCAAGCCATATCTTTTAAAATAGTTTTCATTTTCCACGGGTACCACCGGTCGTATCATCGCCAAAGCTTCTTCTATGGGCACATTGGCTACTTTAAGTAGCTTGGCCCCTAGTATTTTTTCATGCGCTTTTTGTGTGCCTTCTATGTAAATGCCATCTTCAAAATGATAGAGGTTTACAGGTAAAACCCCATTTTTAGCTACCGTACTAAAAGGAATCTGCGTGTGACCGTATTGAAAAAGGGATACGATACGTGCGAGTCCTACTTCGATTTCATGTGCTTCTAAAGCTGGAATTTGAGCATATAGTTTTTCAACTTCATTGTCCCAAGTTACTTTTCTTACTTTTTTGAAGAGGAATGGAAAATCGGAATGTACCGTTTCTTGTAAAAAACGGACATCCTCTTGCCATTGCTGGGCCGATAACGCTTGCTGACTAAATGCGTTCCCTGTACAGATGAAAAAGGTGAGAAGTACGATGAAAGGTGTAATGGAATTTGTTTTCATGATGTAATGATTGATTGGTTCACACCGCAAAGAAGCAGTATTACCCATTAACAACAAGAAATCATCTGACTCAACCGTCGAAATATTGGGTTGGATTGTCATTTTTGGGCTCACTTTGCTAAAATTGAAGCTTGTGCTATTCACGCATGTTCACATCCCAACGGAACAAAGTGTTATGTGTTTCTAGGTTCTCGACTCCGCTCGAAGTGACTGAACCGGTAGTTATCGAATATGACTTCCTGCATTGACATCTATGGTGGCACCTGTAGCATGATCCATGGCGCCACTGCACATTAAAGCGATCAAAGGTGCTAAATCTTCAGGTTTCGTCAGTTCATTCAAGGCGATTTCATTGAGTACGCGTTCTTCTCCGTGCACGGCAATAAAACTTTCGGCCATTTGAGTTCTTGTAAATCCCGGGGAAACGATAAAGGATTTGATGTTCTGTTTTCCAAAGGAACGCGCCACGGATCTTGCCAGGGAGGTCAAACCTCCCTTTGAGGCGGCATAGGCCAAATATTCGGCCGTTTCGCCCCGAAATGCCGCTCTGCTCCCAATATATATGAATCGTCCTTCCCCTATCTTAAGAAAATGGTCCAATCCTAATTTCGTAAGCAATCCGACGGCATCTAAATTGATGGCCATGGTTTTCTTCCAGACCTCAAGCCACTCCTGGGGTTTTGAGGTGGGCGATTGTGCCAAAAATACACCGGCATTCAGAATAATGACATCCAATTGTCCGAAATGAACGGCCACGGCCTCGAAAAGTCCGAAAACTTCTTTTTCCTGCGATAAATCCGCCTGAAAAGCTTTGGAACCATTTTGGTGTTTTTCTACCAAGCCTTCAGCGGCAGCCTTATTACTATTATAATGAACGGCAACCTTCCCGCCCATTTGCATGAGATAATCGGCCACTGCTCTTCCGATGCCGTCTGAAGCGCCGGTTAACAGAATGGTTTTACCCGCTAAATCTATCTTGGTGGAATTCATTCGCTTAAAGCCGATTTGGAATTTGGAAGTTGGAATTTACGATTTCCGCAGGTAATCGTCACTACCATCCAACCAATCCTCTCGTATGGGTGCCCAAGTATCGATTTCCTCCACATCACCGATCATTAAGGCTTCATGGGGTACGTGGGGAGGTATCACCACGACTTCGCCCGCATTCAAATCAAAGGTCTGTTCCTTATGTTCCCCAAACCAAAAGCGAATGGTTCCTGATATGACATTCGTAATCTGCTCGTTTTCATGATGATGTAGCGGAACTACAAAGCCATCCTTGAACTGCATTCGCGCGACCATCACCTTCTCGCCATAGACTAATTTTCGTTTCATTTTGGGTGTGACTTGTTCCGTTGGAACGTCATCCCAGTGTATTTTATGTACCATAATCATGTCATTGAAATTTCGCTCCTAATATTCGCATGTGCTATTATCCGCCTTTACATAATACTCCTTATAGTTTTTGGCCGCTTCATCCATACATCCACAAAGATTGAGGAGTTCAATGGATTTAAAATCAATGGGGTGTGTTTCCGCTTGAATAGAAATGTACCCTTCTTTTAAGGGAGCGCCTTCTTTGTACGCACTTTCTTTGTAACCACTGATGCTTCCACCACCTATGGTCGGTTTGTTAAACTCCATGACCACTTGACCTTCCATAAGGTGCTGTACCAAAGAGTCTCCCAGTACCAAGGCCTCTACTTCTACCCATTGATCTCCGTGATAGGTTTTTGAATTGGAACCAATGCAATGTGGCGTGAAGAGGGTGTCCCCCTTAACCACATTCGTGCCCGGAGTACACAAGTTTGCAGTGGTACGGTCATCGGTGCCATTACCGCCCAATAATTGTAATTCCAAAGAAATGGGGAAATCTTGATCAAGCCCTATAGTGGAGGGTTCTTGGCAATGCAGCATCAAGCCATTATTGCGAAAAGCCCAACCGGGACCATTGGTCATTTGTTCCCCCACAAAACGATATTTGGCCCGTAATCTATAATGTGAAAATTTCCGCTTGTGGTAGAGGTGTCCAAAATTGCCCTTGAAGGTATCCTGCTCCACATAGCGAACACTCAGTAAACTATCTTCGTAGACAAACCGGTTCTTATAATTTACACCCAGTTCGAATCCTGCGAATTTGGGTGTCCAGTCCTCATAGTTCGTTCCATCGAACAAAGAAATCCATTCTTCTTCGTTATTCTGTTTTGGTTCCTGTTTACAGGCACTAACTACGAATAGCACTGCGATACAGATGGCAACTAACGATTTCTGAGGTGTATACATATTACAAATACTTTTGAAGGTGTTTTTTGAAGTAGGCCGCACTATCGGTGATACTTTGCATGGAATTTTGGGCAAAATTTCCGCCTTGTTCCAAATAATAATATTCCAGGGCATCGGTATCGATTGTTGATAGCAGTTGAATGTAGTCAATAGACCCATTACCCAATTCGGTGTAATCTCTGGTCACTTTATCCATATCCTTGATATGCCACATGACAAAACGACCAGGGTGATCGGCAATGAGCTGTTTCGGATTCCGTTTTGAAGAATGCGCTACCCAATACATATCCATTTGTAGTTTAACCAGTTCTGGATCGGTATCGTACAAAATACTACTATAGCCATGTTCACCATGATGGTCTGTAAACTCAAAATCATGGTTGTGATAGGCAAAACCCAGTCCTGCTTTGGTGACCTGCTCCCCTATCTTATTCAATTTCCCAGCGAGGATTTTGAAATTTTCAATGCTACGATATTCAGGTGCCAGCCAAGGCCAGGTGATATATCTTGTATTCAAGGCCTTTGCCCCGGTAATGCATTGGTCTACAAAACGTTTGAGCGCTTCATCCGACTTTTCGAAGTAGTCTGAAAATCCGTAGTGACCACTCGTTGCAGTCAACTGTAGATCTTCTAATATGGTCTTGAAATCGGCTGATTTGTAGCCATAATACATGTCCTTGTCGCCGTCATAACCGTAGGTTTCACAATCTTGGTATCCTAAGGCAGCAACGGTTTTCAAGGTGCCTAATGGATCTTTGGCCAAGGCATCACGTATGGTAAAGAGTTGTAGTCCCATTTTGAATTTAGGTTGCTTGTTCATTGCAAAACCGGGTAATGGTACTACAATCGCCGAAGCAGCTAGGCCTGACTTTTTCATAAATGCCCTTCTTGATACTTTCATGGTTTCTTTCTTGTATTGCTTTACCATTAATTGAACTCCAATTCCGGATACACCACTTCTTCCGAAATTTGTTCCACATTACCAAGATACTCTTTACCGCGCAATCTTCCGACCGTATGCGCCTTAAGTTTTTCGGCTGGAAATTCATTGATCAATTGGGAAATGGCATCCTTCACCCTATCATGATCTATTTTTTGAAGCCATAATTCTTCGTCTTCCAAATCCAAAATCAAAGGCATTCTAGGTCCTGCCAATTTCGGATTGTTATGAATTTTGGCCAATAAGGCGTTTCCTGTAGTGGTGACAATGGTAAATGTTTTCATAATCCCCCCGGCCTCATTTCTATAGTCGCTATAAAGGCCGGCAAATGCTATCGGTTCGCCATCTTTTCTTTCGATAAGAAAGGGATAGGTCTTGTTGTTAAAATGATGGTGTTCATAAAATCCGTCGACATAGATAATACAACGGTGATTTCTAGCGGATGCTTCAAAAGAAGGTTTCGAAAAAATGGTCTCTCCCCTGGCATTCAAAGTGTTATTCCATATTTTCTTTTGCTGGGCATTATCCTCGACCCATTGCGGTACCAAGCCCCAAGTAGCGACTGCCGGAAAAGAGGGGGAATCATCGGTATAAATCAATAGTTCAGGATGGCTGAATCCGCTCGCATGAAATAAGGGTAAATCGGTCAAGGGCACTAGCCGCTCCATAATTTCATCAATAGCGTTTTCATCACCATCTCTTTGAGCTCTTTTAAGCTGGGCCTCAAGACTTGCTTTGATGTCGTAACACATAGTTGCTTCTTTGGACTTCAAATTAAGAATTTATATCCAGACTTTTGCCTTGCTTTTATAAGCCGTAATCGTATACGATTTTAGTCATCATGGGCGCTACCCGCTTATTTTGCAGCGTACATCCGTTGAACTGAGTAGATGGGAGTAGCAATCTCAATTGATGAAAATTTTCATTATCTTGGGTATCGGTTATATAGCTTTTAAGATGCTTTCAAAAGATAAAATCCAAACCCTGGACCGTGATGGGTATGTGGGACTGGGCCAATTACTCTCTACTTCCGAAGTGCAGGCGGTCAATGATCGTATTGATGAATTGATTTCGCGTGAGGGCGAAAATGCTGGTTCCGAGTTATTCGATTCCAAATATATACGCCATCCGAAAGAGGCCGGAGCCGACCGTTTAGCCGATTTGGTCAATAAAGGGGCGATTTTTGATCAATTCTATACACATCCTAAAGTACTGGCCGCCATTGAAGCGGTGCTTGGTACCGAATACAAATTGTCTTCTTTGAATTATCGTGCGGCAAAACCCGGACAAGGACTTCAAAAGCTACATGTGGATTACGGCAATGCCGTTCCAAAAGGGGGGTATAAAGTTTGCAATACGATCTGGCTGCTAGATGATTTTGTGGAGAACAATGGTGCGACCCGCATTGTTCCGGGCACCCATAAGTCAAAAGTGTTACCGCAAGATGCTATGGAAGACCCAAACCTGGCCCACCCCGATGAAATCAAGATCAGTGCTCCGGCGGGATCCGTATTTGTCTTCAATTCACATGTATGGCATGGAGGCACTACGAATCATACCCAAAACTATCGAAGAAGCATCCACAGCTATTTTTGTGCTGCGGATCAGCCGCAGCAGTTGGATCAACGTAGTTATATTACCGAAGAAACCATGGGAAGAATACCTTCGTTAGCGAAAAATATCTTGGATGTGGCCTAAAGTTTTTTGGCGGTTTGTTCTTCAGAGGTAACCCCCGATGGTAGTTCGATGAGTTTGAAATTACGAAAATGGATTTCCGCTCCTTCCGACTCCAAACAGAGATACCCTTTTTTGATCGTTGCATTGCGAATGCCATTGACCACTTTTCCATTGACCGAAAGCTTGATGGTGCCATCGATACAAACGACGGTGTAGCTGTTCCAAATTCCCTTGCCTTTTGCTCTATTTTCTATGGATTTACTCCGGGTTCCTCGTGGGTTATCCGGTACGGTTTCCACTCCACCAACACCGAAAAGTTCGCCATGTACATAGGCGATAGGCGGTTTTTTGCCATCGCGTGTATTTAGGTTGACCCAGTCCAATTCGAGCATTTGCACCTCTACCCCACCGGGCAATCTCGATTCGGGATCGGGATTGGCATCGCTCCAGACGAATACCCCTGAATTTCCGCCTGCTTCCATATGCCGCCATTCGACCTTGAGAATGAAATTCTCGTATTGTTTTGCCGATCGCATGACACCAATAGGCAGGCCTCTGCAAATGAGAAGGTCCTCTTCCGTACGCCAGGTATCGGCATCGGTGTTCACATTGATCCACTTCATCGACGCCCCCTTATGCATGCCCTCGGAAACCAAATCATCCAATGAAATTTCCGCGCCGAATACAATATCGGGTTCTTGTCCAAACGATAGCATGCTAAGGCAAATACAGTAAATTAGGCTAAATATTGTTTTTTTCATAGTACAGTGAATTGGCTATTTGAACTTCGTTTTTCCCGGTACGGCAATCGGTGGCATGGCAAACTCATAATCCCAAGCATAATCTTCAAAAGCCGGTCCCATTGACTCGTTGGAATTAAGCGCCTCCTCCCAGGCTATTTCCTGCCCGGTATACCCAACCGAACGTGCCAAGATGCCCATCATGGTCGTGTTCGCCATGATAATTCCATCATTCACCGGGGTATTGTTGCGTATTGATGCAAAGAGTTGGTCATGCTCTGCTTGGAACATATCGTTCTTTTCCCCAGTATAGGTCCATGGGTTTTTTCCAGTGATTTCGGCCTTTCCGTACAAATTCAGATTTGCTGTGCCCTCAGTACCGAAAACATCCAAGGTATTACGGCCCTTGGTGTTCGCTTGTTGCCTCGTGAACAAATACGATTTGGCACCATTGGCATACTCATATTCCACAGCAAAATGATCGTAAATATTCCCGTATTTTTTATCCACTCGTACTTGTCGACCTCCGGTACCGACCGCTTTTATCGGCATTTCATCTCCCATAGCCCAGGCAATAAGGTCGCAACTATGCACGGATTGCTCCACTACAAAGTCTCCCGAGAGCCAATTGTAATAATACCAATTTCGCATTTGATATGTCATTTCGGTCCAATCGGGCTGTCGGTCTTTGTACCAGAGTTCTCCCCCATTTCGAAATGCCGTAGTGGCCTTGATTTCTCCAATATCGCCTTTTAGAACACGACCCAAAGTCGCCTGGTTCATCAAATCATGGCGAAAGCAAAAACCAGACACCACGCTTAATTTTTTCTCCTTGGCCATTTTGGCGGCTTCAAGTACTTTACGTACTCCCGGGGCGTCAACGGCCACCGGTTTTTCACAAAATACATGCTTGCCCGCGCTAATGGCAGCGGTAAGGTGATCGGGGCGAAATGCGGGCGGCGTGGTCAATAATACCACATCAACACCTGAATCAATAACCTTTTGATAGGCATCAAAGCCAATAAATTTGTGGGCTTCGGTTAGCTTAATCTGATCGGGTTTGATTTTGTTCAATTCGGTCAAGGAACCTTCCAAACGATCGACGAAAACATCGCCCATGGCCGTTAAAATCGCATTGGAATCGGCTTGCAAAGCCTGAGCTGCTGCCCCTGTACCGCGCCCTCCACAGCCGATGAGGCCAACCTTCAAGACCGAGTTCTTAGTTGCGCTTTTCGAGGCATATAGTCCGGTTGAATAGGCCAAGGAGCCTCCAACGACAACAATTCCTGATTTTTTCAAAAATTCCCTGCGACTCGCTTCGGATACAGGGCCCTTAGATTTTGGATTCATAATTTCTTGATTAGTTCTCAATAAATATACAGCATAATTATAGTAACGCAAAGAAGTATCTAAAGCGGTGAAACAAAAGATAGTATTGGTCTAGCGGCCAAAAAAGAACGGAATGTTGTTTAAATTAGTTTACACCTGCTCCTCCCGCCAGGCCAATATCGTTTCAATAGCAGCTATTTCTTTGGCGTTCAATGTTATGGAAGCTGCCTGAGCGGTTTCTCTAATTTGCTCGGCTTTTCTAGCACCGACAATCGCCGATGTCATTTCGTGACGTCGAAGTACCCATGCCAAAGCCAACTGTGACATGGAGCAGTTTTTATTCTTGGCGATTGGGCGAAGCCGCTCGACTACTTCAAGGTTAATGGACAATTGGGGAGCATTAAAAAAGGGATGTCTCTTCCGCCAGTCCGATTCGGGAAGCGCCTCCGCTCTTTCATTGGTAAAGGCTCCGGTAAGCAAACCAGCCTGCATAGGACTGTAGGCAATAATCCCTATTTCGTTTTCGCTACAATAGTCCATAATTTCCGACTCGATCTCGCGACGAAACATATTATAGGGCGGTTGTAATGAAGCGATAGGATGAATGGCCTGTGCCCTTTTCAATTGTTCCAAATCAAAATTGGAAACGCCTCCGTACCTGACTTTACCTTCTTTGATCAAATCGGCAATGGTAGCCCAACCTTCCTCTATTTCTTCATTGGGTTCAGGCCAATGTATCTGATAAAGGTCGATGTGGTCAATGGCAAGGCGCTGCAAGCTGTTTTCTACTTCCTGTCGTATACTATCCGCTTTTAATGACTTGCCGATTTCCCTGCTCTCCCCTTCCCAAACCCGTCCACATTTGGTGGCGATAATCAAGGAATCCCTGATTCCTTTGATGGCTTGGCCCACAACTATTTCCGAATGGCCATGTCCATAGATGGCCGCGGTATCGATCCAATTGATACCCTGATCTATAGCGGCATGGACGGCCGAAATCGAAGCCTGGTCATCTTGGGGGCCCCAACCGAATTTCCAGTCTCCGCCCCCCATGGCCCAGGTTCCTAAGCCGATTGTACTGACATAAAGATCACTATGTCCTAATTTTCTATATTCCATATGAATTCCCTTAAGTAATAAAGATACTTAAACTATACATTGTATGAACTAAAAAAATTGGCCCTTTAAAAAAGTCCTATGGGAAATACCCCATAGACTTCAAAAGCAAAACAATCTTCATTTGATGGATCTAAATTTCTATATTTATAGAATGAAGCCGATAGTTCAAATTTCATTAGACCTCACGAATATTGACGAAGCATTGGAGACTGCGGCAATGGCCCTACGCGCTGGAGTCGATTGGCTGGAAGCAGGTACTCCCCTTCTACTGGCCGAAGGCTTGCATGGCGTTCGGAAGCTGCGGGAGGTCTTTCCTGGAATCCCCATTGTTGCCGATCTTAAAACGATGGACGGTGGCTATCTCGAAGCCGAGATGATGGCCAAGGCCGGCGCCACCCATGTGGTGGTCATGGCACGGGCCCATGAAGAGACCATTAAAGTGGTGGTGCAAGCAGGTAAAGATTATGGCGTAAAAGTTATGGGTGACAACTTAGGTTGTCCTGATATGATAGGGGGTGCGAAATGGCTCGAAGATTTAGGATGTGACTATGTCATTCATCATATTGGATATGATGAACGAAGAGGCATTGCGGCAAACGGATTACGCATGCCGAGTCCGTTGGATCAGCTGCGAGAAGTAGTAGAAGCTCTTACCGTTCCTGTTCAGGCCGTTGGCGGATTGTCATTGGAGCAGGCGATACAATGTCCCGCTTATGGTGCACCCATGGTCGTTTTAGGAGCGCCATTGACCATTGATGCCGATGCATTTAAAACTGCGGATGGTGATTTGGAAAGTTCTCTTCGCTTAATTTGTAACAAAATCCATTCCTATGGGAATGTCCGATAACCGAATAATCTAATCATATGAAGTCTATCGCCGTAGTAAATTATGCCGAGGAGAAAGGAAGTGTTGAACTTCGGGAAATCACTAAACCGGCCATCGGCCCTGATGATGTGCTCTTGGAAGTAGCCAATGTAGGGGTCTGTGGAAGCGATTTACATCAATGGACTTCAGACCACAGTTGGGCGGTTAATTATCCCGTTGTACTTGGACATGAGTTTGGCGGACATATCACGGCATTAGGAAGCAATGTGAATGGCTGGAAAGAAGGTGACAGGGTGGTGAGCGAAACTGCTGCAATTATCGATAGTAGCAATCCACTTTCAAGACAAGGGCTTTATAATCTCGACCCAACAAGAAAGGGTTTTGGCTATGGGGTCAATGGGGCAATGACCCGCTTTGTTAGTGTGCCGGCCAGATGTTTGCATCAAGTGCCGAATGGTTTGCCTTTCGAGCAGGCCTGTTTAACGGAGCCTTGTGCGGTAGCCTATAATGCGGCTTTAGTGAATTCCAAAATTCGACCTGGAGATCGTGTGCTAGTCATTGGCCCAGGTACAATAGGTATTTTGTGCGCGGCAATGGCAAAATTAGCAGGTGCTGAAGTGGGGGTCGTCGGTTTGGAAAAGGATAAGGGTCGTTTGAAAATTGCGCAACACTATGGTTGTGATAGTATTATAGGGGATGCAACGGAATGGGCTAATCGATATGACGGATTAGGCGTTGATTGTGTTATCGATGCAGCGGGAGTTAGTGCTACTTTAAAATTGGCTTTAGACTATGTTCGCCCTAACGGTCACATCACCAAGGTCGGATGGGGGCCACAACCCATGAACTTCTCTCTAGATCCATTGATTCAAAAAAATGTAACCCTTCAAGGCAGTTTTAGTCACAATTGGCCCATTTGGGAAAAAGTACTATCCCTTTTAGCTTCAGGGAAATTGGATGTCAAACCCATTATCGGGGGCGTGTGGAAACTGACCGACTGGCAAGAAGCATTTGAACAAATGCATTCGGGAAGCATAGTGAAAAGTGTTTTAACCCCAAATTGAACGATATGCGATTACAAGACAAAGTCATTTTAATAACCGGAAGTTATACCGGCATTGGTCGCGCTATTGCCAAGCAATGTGTAAAAGAAGGCGCTAAAGTTGTTCTTAACGGATTGCGTGAGGAACTTGGTCGGCAATTGTTGAAAGAATTCGATGCGGATCTTGCGACCCATCTAACCCTTGATATTACAGCCGATGGTGCCCCGGAGCAATTGGTGAAAATGGCCTTGGATACTTTTGGACGACTAGATGCCGTGGTGAACAATGCTGCTATTGTGGCTTCCTCCAATATCGATACGACAACGGTACCTTACCTGGAACGGATGTTAGCGGTGAATACAATCGCTCCGTTCGCCATCATACAGGCCGCCCTGCCCTATTTGGAACAATCTAAAGGAAATGTGGTGAATATCGGCTCTATCAATTCTTGGAGCGGGGAACCCAACTTATTGGCCTATAGCATTTCAAAGGGCGCTTTGATGACCTTGAGCCGTAACCTGGGGGACACCCTATTTCGGGAGAAAGGGGTGCGGGTCAACCAAATAAATCCGGGTTGGATATTGACCGAACATGAGTTTGTCAATCAAAGGGAACAAGGAAAGCCCGATGATTGGCATCTCACCTTATCCGATGTTTTCGCTCCGGCCAAAAGACTCTTCAAACCTGAAGAGTTGGCTATGGCGGCGATTTATTTACTATCGGATGAATCAGGTCCGATAAGCGGACAAGTCGTTGAAGTGGAACAATTTCCCATCATCGGCCGAAATCCACCTAAATAGTTGGCAGCTGGCAGCGAACAGCGTTTAAAAACATTTTTATCCGAACCGGAATTTGAATATTAACCCGTAATACAAAATAGAATTTTGCCCAAACTCGCCGTATTTCCGAAAGCCTTCATGAATGCCTTGTGCAAAGATGGAAGTATGAGGGTGTCCGAATGGATTGATCTGGCTTGTGCCCTGAATGTTGATGGCTTGGAATGGTATGCCGGATTTTTGGAAATGGCGGATGAAAGCGCCTGGCCCAAATTTAGAAAACAAGTTGAAATTCAAGGCAAGGTAATTCCCATGCTCTGTTGTTCCCCTGATTTTACCCATCCTGATGTCGTTTTTCGTAATAAAGAAATACAAAAACAAAAACATTGGATTCATATGACCAGCATACTCGGCGGCTCTTATTGCCGGGTGCTCTCAGGACAAAGACGGCCTGAGCTATCGCTAGATGAAGGTGTCGATTTGGCCGCGGCGTGTATACAGGAGTGCTTGCCCTATGCCGAAGAATTGGGTATCACACTGATTTTGGAAAACCACTACAAGGATGATTTTTGGGAGTACCCCGAATTTGCGCAAAAGATGGAGGTATTTTGCCAATTGGTCAATAAAATTGACCACCCCAATTTCGGAGTCAATTACGACCCAAGCAATACTTTTCTGGCTGGCGAAGATCCCCTAGAACTATTGTATCGGGTTTCGGACCGGGTGGTGACCATGCATGCCAGCGATCGCTACCTGATTGCAGGCACTATAGAAGACCTTCGAAATGAAGAGAACGGTGCTGTAGGGTATGCCAAAAGGCTTCGTCATGGTGAAATAGGCAAAGGCTTGAACGATTATGATGCGATATTCAAAGAATTAAAACGTGTTGGTTTCGATGGGTGGATCAGTATCGAAGACGGCGTTGATGGTATGGACCAGCTCGAACGAAGCGTGGCCTTTTTGAGAAAAAAAATAAAGGCCCACTGGCCGGGTTTTAAGTAATACATAACTCCGCTTTTTTTTGAAAGACGGAGTACTCATCTTATGGTTATACACTGCTGTGTTTACACCCATCTGCCAAAAATATTAGCTTGGCTCATGTGCCATCTTGCCCCATCACGAGAGAAAAGCATTGAAGTGCCTTGTGTTGAACCGGGTATGCTCGTACCCGAAGTGGGTCTAATAATGGTTGGTTCGGAAAAAATACGTCCTAAGTTTGGATACACCCTAGCTGAGACACCAATCATGTCATCATCATCTCGCCAACGGCGATCCCTTAATTCGAGTGCATTACCCACTGACCATAAGGTACCTACCAATGGTAAGCTCCCTGGGGCTAAATCCATTTCGGCTTGGGCCTCGGATACAATTGCATTGAGAAAATCGGCGCGATCAGCCGTGCGCATGGCATCACTTGAATTATCACACTCAATGGCCCGTACTACCATGGCAAAATATGGATTGGTTTCGGAAATGGTGGCAAGATTGATTTCAGCTACAGGTAGCGTTGTGTCCAAAACCGTACCTAGAGGGACTATTTCTAATGTCCCGTTGACAGTTCCATCTTGTATGGTTAAGGAAACAATCTGAAATTCTCCCTCGTCGAATGAACGTTCCTGATTCCGCTCAATGGTAACTATTGGACTAAACAATACTTCGAACATGATTTCTTTTTTTAAGGTTATATCAATTCTGATTTCAAGGAATATCCTTGCTATTTACTTTATGTAGGTAGCGGAAAAAGGTTAACATGCCGATATATCAAATGATCATCCTTTTGACTATTTTAGCTACTTTCCATAAGGCACCAAACAAGAATTGAAAATGAGCAAAACCATACTATTGGCCAAAAGGCCTGCGGGACTTCCTAAACTTTCCGATTTTGAATTTGTCAACGAGGTAGTTCCTGAATTGGTAGAGGGTGAGATCCTTCTACAAACAAAATATGTTTCCGTAGACCCGTATTTAAGAGGGCGAATGAACGACGTGAAATCATACATTCCGCCTTTCGAGCTGGGCAAACCAATAAGTAGTGGTGCGATTGCTCAAGTCATCGCTTCGAAAAATGAAGCGATTAAAGAGGGGGATTTCCTCTCCGGGATATTACCATGGAAAGAAAAATTGGTATCCAATGGGGAAGGTCTTCTTAAAGTTGATGAGGCCAAGGCTCCGCTATCCGCATATTTAGGAATTCTAGGAATGACAGGCTTAACGGCCTACTTAGGGTTGACTACAATTGGCAAGCCAAAGAAGGGAGAGACTTTAGTGGTCTCTGGAGCAGCCGGTGCTGTTGGAAGTGTGGTGGGCCAAATCGGGAAAATTCTAGGAATGCGTGTCGTGGGTGTCGCGGGTACTGACGAGAAAGTGTCGCTATTAAAGAATGAATTGGGCTTTGATGAAGGAATCAACTACAAGACCACTGAGAACATGACGGAAGCCTTAAAACGCACCTGTCCCGACGGTATCGATGTCTACTTTGACAATGTTGGAGGTTCTATTTCCGAAGCCGTTTTATTTTGCATCAATAAATTTGCACGTATTGTTTGCTGTGGGGCAATTTCAGTTTACAATAATACCGAGTTACCAAAAAGCATAAGCGTACAGACTTTTTTAGTGCGAAATAGCGCATTGATGCAAGGGTTTATCGTTTTCGATTATGCCGATAAGTATCCGGAAGCGATTCAACAACTTTCCCAATGGCTGGCAGAAGGAAAATTGACCTATACCGAAACGGTGCGTGAGGGCTTTGAGAAAATTCCGCAAGCATTTCTAGACCTTTTTGATGGAAAGAACAAAGGAAAAATGGTTGTAAAAATATACTAAATCACATGATTACAATTACTTACGATAAATTAAATGAAGTATTGAAAGAAATACTTGTGAAGGCCGGATTTACCGCCGAAGAATCAGTCTTATGTTCAAAAATATTTGCGGATTCTACGCTTGACGGATATCATTCACATGGTGTGAATCGCTTTCCTGTGTTTCTGAAGACCATTACAGACGGGTATGTTCAATTAGGAGCTCATCCAGAGCGTCAATTGGCCCTAGGTAGTTTTGAACGTTGGGATGGAAAACTAGGCCCTGGGCCGTTAAACGCTCATTTTTGTATGAATAGAGCCATTGAATTGGCGAAAGAATCCGGCATGGGGTGCGTTGCGCTTCAAAATGGCAGTCATTGGATGCGAGGAGGATCCTACGGGTGGCAAGCGGCGGAAGCCGGTTGCATTGCCATGTGCTTTACCAACACCATGCCCAACATGCCTTCATGGGGCGCCATGGAAGCCAATACCGGAAATAATCCGCTTATCATGGCCGTACCAAGTGATGATGGACATATTGTACTGGACATGTCCTTATCGCAATTCTCCTATGGAAAAATGGAAAAATTCGCCATGGATGGAAAAAAGCTTCCTTTCGATGGTGGCTTCAATGCGGCGGGCGAGCCAACCGATGACCCCAAGGCCATTTTGGAAACAAAAAGACTCTTCCCAACAGGGTATTGGAAAGGATCTGGAATGTCCATTCTTGTGGATCTATTGGTAACCCTGCTCTCTTCCGGTAAATCTACCGCTAAGATTGGCGAGCTGGAGGCGGAATATGGACTATCACAGGTGTTTGTCTGTTTTGATGCCAAGCAAATGAACAGCGATAAGCGACACCAAGAATTGGTGGATGAGATTATCAATTTTGTTACCATGGCCCCTTCCGAAAAAGAAGGCAAACCTATTGAATACCCGGGAAGTCAAACCAAAAAAAGGAGGGAAACCTATCTGAAAGAGGGTATTCCTATCAATGAGACGGTTTGGAAGGAACTAACCGAATTGCTATAATCTCAAAACAAGGATCCGATGAATAAAAAAATCAATGATGACACGGTGCGATGGGGAATTCTAGGTGTTGGTGACGTATGCGAAGTAAAGAGCGCGCCTGCAATGCAGAAAATCGAACACTCCGAAGTTGTTGCGGTAATGCGTCGAAATGGAGAAAAGGCAGAAGACTATGCGAGTCGCCATGGTATCGATACCTGGTATGATGATGCTGATGCCCTTATCAATGACCCTAATGTAAATGCCATTTATATTGCCACACCACCGAATGCGCATTGTAATTTAACCCTAAAAGCAGCCAAAGCGGGCAAACCGGTATACGTTGAAAAACCCATGGCCCGCACAACCGAGGAGTGTCAAAAAATGATCGATGGGTGTACAGCGGCGGATGTCCCCTTGTATATCGCTTATTACCGCAGAAGACTTCCGAATTTCGAAAAATTGAAAGCGCTTTTGGAAGAAGGGGTCATAGGTGCCATTCGTATGGTTAAAATTGAAATGTTCAAGACCATAGCCCCTGACATCGTCGCAACGAGTAGTACAGGTAATATACCTGTCAATTGGCGTACGGATCCCGAAGTGGCGGGAGGTGGCTATTTTTTCGACTTGGCCGCACATCAATTGGACTATCTGGATTATGTTTTCGGTCCGATAAAATCCGTATCAGGTCATGCGAGTAATCAAGCGGGATTATATAAGGCTGCCGATATCATTTCGTCTAGTTTTGTTTTTGAAAGTGGTGTTCTTGGGGCTGGAACATGGTGTTTTACCGTGGATAGCGTTTCCGAAAAAGATGAAATGATCATTATTGGTTCGAAAGGTCAAATACGATTGCCATTTTTTGGAGCTCCTAATTTGCATCTTGAAAAAAGTGATGGTTCCGTGCAAACATTTGATTTTGAAATGCCCTACCATATTCAACAACCCCTGATACAAACCGTAGTCGATGATTTATTGGGAACAGGTAGCTGCCCAAGTACCGGTGAAACAGCCATCAGGACCAATTGGGTAATGGAGGAAATGACAAAAAACTATTACAGAACCTAGCTCATAAATAAATTGAAAAGAAGATGAAAATATTTTGGAAAATAGCACAGGTATTGTTGGCTCTTTTTTTAATCTATGGAGGAATACAGCATTTTTTAAAACCCACCTTTTATGAGCCTTTTGTACCTGCTTTTTTGCCAGCTAAGACCATGATCGTATATCTTTCAGGAGTGGCAGAAATAGTTTTAGGCATTTTGCTACTGGTTCCAAAGTACACCAAATTGGCTGCGACGGGAATTATCATTCTAATGCTGGTGTTCTTACCCGTACATGTTCGGGATGTTTTCTCCGAGACTCCTGCTATCGGAAGTCATCAGGCCGCTTTGATACGATTACCCTTTCAATTCCTTTTTATTGCTTGGGCTTATGGAATTCGAAGCTTCGCCTCAAAATAGAAAAACAAATTCTATATTTGCTTGGTAGCCATTTGAAACTTAACTTGTTTTCTAACACAAGTTAGAAATTGGGGGAACAAGTGGTTTTCTTACGGAAAAACCTCCGTATGCCTTAGCTGACAAAAGTTGGTCTGGTGTGCGGAGGTTTTTTATCCCTATTTTTAATACTACTAATGAGCTTGTTTATGGCAACGGTTATCGCGCTGGAAAAAATAAAATCCCTTTTAAAAAATGTAGATGTGGTGGCCGCCATGACTGAAGGTTTTCGGCAATATAGTAATGGTAATACCGTGGTACCGCCAGTGGGTGAATTACTTTTTGAAAACCCACCGGGTGATGTTCACATCAAATATGGATATATTAGAAATGATGATTTCTATGTCATCAAGATTGCCTCTGGTTTTTATAAGAATAAAGATTTGGGGCTCCCATCCAGTCAAGGAATGATGCTGCTGTTCAATCAAAAAACAGGGCAGACGGTAGCTGTTTTGCTAGATGAAGGCTATTTGACCGATGTGCGAACGGCGGCAGCGGGCGCGGTGGCTGCCAAATATTTTGCCCCAAGAAATATTGAAGCCATTGGAATTATAGGAACCGGTACACAGGCAAAAATGCAATTGCAATACCTCCAAAAAACCAATCCCTGTAATAAGGTTTGGGTTTGGGGAAGAACAGCGGGGAATGCAGTTAAATTCAAAGAAGCATTTGGGCTTGATTTCGATGTTCATATTGCTGATTCACCTTCGGAAGTTGCTGAAAATTGTAATTTGATAGTGACCACCACCCCATCTGAGGTACCGCTGCTTAAAACGGATGATATTCGACCTGGAACCCACATTACCGCCGTAGGTTCGGATACCTCGAACAAACAGGAATTGGCGTGTGGAATTCTTCAAAAGGCGGCTATTGTCATTGCCGATAGCATTCCTCAAACTAAAAGTAGAGGGGAAATCTATCAAGCGGTTTCCAAAGACCTAATTTCCGAAGATAAAATCATTGAATTAGGTGTTGCCATTCAAAACACTGATTTACAACGTATAAACGATGAGCAAATAACTGTGGTTGACCTCACAGGGGTAGCTGTCCAAGATATTATGATAACCAGCGCAGTTTATCTCAATCACCAAAGAGCCAAGGGCTAGAATATGATACAGTTTGTTAGCAATAAAGGCGGGGGATCAGCAGTGGATTTTGAAACCGCCATCCTTGATGGTTTTGCAATTGACGGAGGTTTGTATGTACCTCAGCGTCTTCCGCAAATTTCGCTGGAAACCTTAAAAGAATGGGAACATTTAAGTTATATTGATTTGGCCTTTGAAGTTTTATCCCTGTTCATGGGCCCTTCCGTTATGACTGAAATTGAACTGAGGCAGTTACTTCAGAATGCCTATGCCTCTTTTGAAAAATCAACCATTATTCCATTACATCAATTAAAGTCGAGAAAGGAAACCTATGTCATGGAGCTTTTTTATGGGCCCACACTCTCGTTCAAGGATGTGGGTTTGGCGTTTCTCGTGAACTTAGTGGATTTCTTTTTGAAAAGAAGAAACGAGCACAAATCTTTGATTGTTGCCACCACAGGTGATACAGGGCCTGCCACAGCCTTTTTTACTGCGGGAAAATCAAATTTATCTGCTTGGATATTATATCCAAAGGGATTGATTACAGCTGAACAAGAGCGACAAATGACGACTTTGCCTCATTCAAATATTCACCCCGTTGGCGTATCAAATTGTCTTGACGGTGGTGACGACCTTGATTTGGTGATTGCTAAACTGTACGCCAATATTCCATTTAAAAATAAGGTCCATTTGTCTAGCGTAAACTCCATCAATTGGGGGCGTGTCATGATGCAAACGGTCCATTATTTTTACGCATATCTTCAAGTTGCCGATACCATTGGTGAAGAAATCAATATGTCGGTACCATCTGGGGCTTTTGGGAATTTATGTGCAGGCGGACTAGCTCGTAAAATGGGCTTACCGGTACATACCTTTGTAGTAGCCAATAATACCAATGCTTGTTTACATCGTATTTTTTCTAAAAGCGTATTTTTAAAAAAACCGATTTTCGAAACGCCCTCTTCTGCAATTGACATTCTAATTCCCTATAACTTCTGGCGTTTTCTATATTTCTGTGTAGGTGAAGATGCCCCAAAAATAAAGAAATGGTCTGATGCGTTTAATGCCACAGGAAAAGTTCAGTTTGATGAAGAAACCCATGCCTCATATTCTGAAGGGTTTTTATCTTCAAGCATTTCGGATGAACGAACCCTTGAGCTGATCAAAGAGGTGTTTGCTAAAGACAACTACTTACTAGACCCACACGGAGCCGTTGCCTTGGCGGCTGCTGAGGACTTGAAGGAACCCCTTGGAGATCGAAAGCTGGTTTGCATGGCTACGGCACATCCAGCCAAATTTCCTCAGGTAATTAAGGATGCCTTACAAGTAAAAACGCTACCCGATAAAGGGAAGCACCCCTCCATTGATGCGGCAAAAGCACTAGGTGAAAAGGTATATTCGTCTACCCATTCCGATTTAGAAGAAGACCTATTGAAAATGATGACTGCGGATTGGGATCTAAAACATAATAACACTTATTAGTATGTCACAGTATTCCGTTTTAAACCTTCCAGACCTCATGGCTATTTGCAAGGAATACGGTATTCAAAGGGTAAAATCATTTTCAGTATTAAGTGGCGGTTCGGAAAACACAAACTACCTGATTTCAACGGAGCGTGGACAATTTGTGCTGACCATATGCGAACAAAAAACTGCACAAAGTGCTCGTGAACTGGCCTATTTACTTGAGCATCTCTCTGAAAATGAATTGGAAACCTCAAAAATAGTACGTACGAGCAAGAATGAGCCTATTTCAAAGTTTAAAGGAAAACCTGTGATGCTTAAGATTTTTCTTGAGGGGGAAATCATTGAAGATCTTCCAAATCATATCTTGGAAACGATAGGTATTGAGATGGGGAGGCTACATCAAATAGATGCTCCAACTTATTTGCCTAAAGTCTTGAACTATGGAATAGAATTTTTTCATGAAGTCGGTCACTATGCGGCAGGCTCTTCCTTTGCATTGTGGCTAAAGGAAATCGAGGCCTACATGCAACCCTACTTTTTTGAAAACCTGAAGAAATCACTAATTCATAGTGATATTTTTTTTAGCAATATCATTATAAGCAAAGATGGACGTGGTGCCCGCATCATGGACTTTGAAGAGGCTACGAATTACTATCGCATTTTTGATATCGGTATGACCTTAGTTGGGCTTTGTTGTGACGGGGAGGTCCTTAACTTAAAAAAGGCGAGCATTCTTTTGAAGGGATACCAACAAGAAATAGAACTACAAGAAGTTGAAAAAAGTTCTTTGCAGGCATTTACAGTGTATGCTGCAGCGGCGATGACCTTTTGGAGGCATCGTAATTTCAATCATATCAATCCCAATCCGGAAATGTATGGCCATTATTTGGGATTAAAGGTCATAGCGGATTCCATAAGGGAAATTCCGGCTGCTATTTTCAACAAAATCATAGGGTAGTTTTATTTTTTACTATTCGAAGTTGTTTTACCTGAGAATCGTGAGAATAGGGTAAGTTTCTTTCGCGTATTGATAAAGTATACCCCTGTTAAAAGTATTACAGCTGCCAGTACTGACTGCATAGTAATCTGCTCATCTAAGAAATACCATCCCAAAATCAAGGCGATAATCGGATTCACATAGGTCGAGGTAGCCACTTTTTCAGGAGACACCACTTTCAAAAGGTAATTAAAAGAAGTAAAAGCAACGATACTACCAAAAAGGATCAATAGCACCATGGTGAGTTGTACCGTTGGACTCCAGTCTAATGGAGAGGTCCATTTTTCACCAAACGAAATGCTTGCGATACATAACATGATGCCCCCGGTTAGCATCTGATACCCGGTATTAACAAAGTAATTTTGAGGTAAATCAGCTTTACCCACAAATAAACTGCCATAGCCCCAGCTCACCATACAAATAAAAATCATCACCATCCCGATAACGGAATTCTCTTGACTTAAAACTTCTTTTTGACTCACCAGCAAATAAATTCCGATAACACCCAAGACCACTCCAACAATAGACATAGGCTGTATTTTTTTACCTTGGAGAATCCGCATTAATAATAGTATCAATAAGGGCTGAGCTGATATTTCCAAAGCAGCAAAGCCACTATCCACATATTTCAACGCCCAAACGACCACTCCATTTCCAAAAGTCAAAAACAAGAACCCCGCAATAATGGTATTCAAAAGCTGTCTTATACTGATGCCAATGGAAATACCCAAAAACTTGCAAAGTATAAATATGAGAAGGCCCGCGACAACAAAGCGTATTGACGCCAACATAAAAGGGGGTAGTTCCGTTACCGCAATCTTATTTAGGAGGTAGGTAGAGCCCCATATGACGTAAATGGAGAAAAAAGCAAGGATTATTAACGTAGTATTGTTCGATTTGCCCATGAATCACTATTCTTTGAGCAATAATTCCATCATTGCCCGTGCAGACTCGACCCCTTTTTTCTTAATGAATTCTCGCGGCGTTTTATCCCCTATTTCATAGGTAATACCGGTAGCACCGAACTGCTGGTTGTACCAACCACTGGAAGTTGGTCTGCTTATCTTTCCTGGGCTCTCATTAATATCTTCCAATCCGGTTGCAACTCTTATCTTTTCGAGCCATGCCTTCGTGAACTCAGGTATTTTACGTGCTACGCTGCTATCCGGCGTATAGTACACATCATTGAATGTACTATGAAAATCCAGACCTAATACCACGTCGTTTTTGGCCAGTGTGGTTTCACGTACCATGTGATTGGCAACCTGACGCACTTCAGGCTGATGATACTCTGCCCAATCCCTATTCAAGTCAACCCCACCTGTATTATGACGGTAATGCCCTAAATCAACCCCATCAGGATTCATCAATGGATACACCATGACACGATATTTTTCCAAAAAACCATTGGAAGCGCCTTCTTCTACAAGGGTTTCCACAAAAGCCTTCATGCACAAAAACCCTGTTACTTCTGGTGGATGTTGTCTACTGATAATCAATACCGTAGGTCTTTTGTTGTAATCTGTACCTTTAAAAATATTTAGATGGTATAAATCCCTTCCAAAGGCGCTTTTACCGGCTATACTATTTTGTACGACGGGACTTTGAGCCATCTCATCGACCCATGTCCCTACCCTTTTGTGATCTTGAATTTCTTGAGCAGCTACCCATAAGGTATCTTTTCCTACATTAAGACGAATGGTTGCGCTCGTACTGTCTTGATTCAACTGTAAAAGCGTGGAATCAAGTTGGGACCAGCGCGCTCCGTCTGTGCTCAGTTTAGGAGTATACCGATGTTTAGCCCCATTGGAATAATCAAGCTTTACGTAAATTTCGCGCTCCGTCTCAGACCACAGTTTAAAAGCAAACCAAGGACTAGGATTGATAGGAAAATTCTCTGGCCAAATACGCGCTATATAAGTAGAATCGTTCTCTTGAAGGAACTTATTCAACCGCGCCGCCGGAAAATCGTTGGTGGCGCTTAATCCGCCGAACACATAGGTCTTGTGATCTTGTTGTTGAATCGGCCTTGTAGTGGTATCCACGGGGAGCGGATAACTATGCACTTCAGCCACTAATGATTTGGCGCCTTTACATGAAAATAGAAGCACAAAAACTAAAGAGAGAACAATTCTCATAGGTTGGTTTTAGAAGGATGGAAAATACTAAAAATTAGTTAGAGTACCCTTACCTTTGGGCTCATCTTATTTTAATGCATCCACGAAATTTACATCACAAACCGTACGATTTTAGGGCCCTGATCGGAGCGCATGCCGAATTGGAACACTATGTTTTCATCAATTCATTTGCCGTTCAAACCATTGATTTTTCTGATTCCAAAGCGGTCTTGGCATTGAACAAGGCCATTTTAAAAAATGATTACGGGGTCTTGGATTGGAATATTCCCGAGGGGTACTTGTGCCCGCCCATACCGGGAAGGGCTGATTATATTCATCACATTGCCGATTTGCTCATAGAGAACGAGCATGAAAAGGACATTAGGGGTTTAGATGTCGGAATGGGGGCTAACTGCATATACCCAATTTTGGGGGCCCAAATTTACGCCTGGCGGATGGTAGGATGTGATATAGATTCAAATGCCATAAAAGCAGCAAGGGCAACTGTTGATGCC
>JARFRH010000065.1 GCA_029287355.1 Maribacter sp.
GGTGACCTATCAACCTTTTAATGCCTTGAGCATATCGGCTAATCCTGAGTATGGCATCAATATGGATAAATTACAATACATTGATAATATCGATTATAATGGCGAAACCACGTATTTGAATGGCACGGTTGAACAAAGAACCTTGAGTATGTCATTGCGCTTGAATTATACCATTAATCCCAACCTCACCATTCAATATTGGGGACAACCCTTTATTTCAAGAGGTAGATATTCCGCTTTCAAAGAAGTCATAAATCCTATGGGTGCCAAATTCAATGATAGAATTTCATCGTACAATCCGAACCAGATTTCATTTACGGATGAGACCTATTCGGTAGACAAAAACTTGGATGGCGCTGCTGATTTTTCCTTCGACAATCCTGATTTTTCTTTTGTGCAGTTTCGTTCTAACCTAGTAGTGAGATGGGAATATATTCCTGGTTCGGAAATATTTTTGGTATGGTCACAAGACCTATCCCAATCGGGCAATCCTCAGAGCGAACTTTTTCAAGATCTAGGAGATGGTATTTTCAATGACGAAAAACCCCAAAATATCTTTTTGCTCAAGGCGACGTATCGGTTTGTACTTTAGAAATCAAATAACATTCCCAATAAAAGAATATAGTAAAAGCCCCCACCCAATAACCAGCAGTAAACCGCCAATTGGTGTTATAGGGCCTAAAAACCTCAGTTTTTTTCCTTTAGATGCGCCCAAGGTCAATCCGTAAATACTAAAAGAGAAAAGAAAGGTGCCTAAAATAAAACAGGATATCATATACTGTTCTACAGCACTGGTCAAATTTAAATTGAAACCCAATATCAACAATACAACCGCGTGGTACATTTGATACTTCACGCCGGTTTCAAAACCCTTAAGTTGTTCATCTGAAAATGACTTTTTTAAAGCATGTGCGCCAAAGGCTCCAAAAATGACAGCTAAGAAACCATAAAGGGCACCCATGAAATGGGCCAATAGAACCATATCTAAATTTTGGTTCTAAGATAGGTATTCAAGAAAACATACCATTTTCAATACCTAAATAAGTTTAGTATGGCTTTAAGAATAGATTCCGACAGCGATTGACGGAATCTACCAAAAAAAACCATGATTTATGACCAGCTCAATTTTTTATCTTATGAAAAAGCGTACTCTCTGGTGTTGTGCTGTTGTCTCCATCGCGATCGTCTCCTGTGGAAGTTTGAACTCGAAAGAGCATACCGCCACGAATACAGCGCAGGTAAGTGATGCCATCAAGGAATTACTTCCCCCATTCAATCAAATCAGTAGACTATGAGGCATGTCTGGGGCAAGGGGTGTTCCTATGTGTATCAGTGCTGATAAAATTCGCTTCTGGGCGTTGCCGAACCTTTATACGTCCTCGACGGAAATAATATTGGCAATTCCTTTGCAACCATAACAGATGTAGTAAACCCCGTGGATGTGAAAAAAATAAAAACCATGAAAGGTGCTGATGCCTCCTTTTATAGATCTAGAGGGTCGAATGGGATTGTCGTGATTACTACCAAATAGCCGCCTATTCTTGATCGTAAAAGAATTGTTCCCTTACAATTTTACCCTTTTTAATCTGGTACACGCCAATTTCTGACACAGTAGCCCTTTGGCCTGATGGCTTGTGGGTCGTATCCATCTCAAATCGAACTGAAAACCAATTCTCCGCAACTATAGGTTCGGAGACCGTACTACTATGCATTTCAAAATTTTCACTCCACCATTCGCCTTTTTTCTTAAGGCCCTCAAAGCCTTCGGCTATGGCATTTTCACCTTTTCCGTCGTTTTCTATGCTTACGATATTCGGACTATACAAATGTTGATAAGGTGATTCAAAGTCTCCTTCTTTACACCAGGCTACTAGTTTATCCGCGATTTCTTTTGTTTCCATGATCGTCTTTTACGGCTGCTGTACTTAATTCAGTATTGATTAGACCATCAAAATACGACTTAAGGCAATGAAAAACAAAGGATTAACAAAATCTTAAATGGCCCTATTTAATAGGGATCCTAATTTCAAGATCGGATATTAAGCGAAAGGAGCACGCCTTAAAACTAGGTGGACCAAAGGTTTTCATTTTGGCCATGGAAAAGGCGACAGGTTCTTTGGGGATACCGATAAAATTTGTGTCCAATTCTTTATTGCCATTCTTATCGTGAAATATGGAAACGGCATAGGTGCCTTCTGGTAAGTCAGCAATTGTAATTATGGTCTTCCCCTCCTTGGTCGGCTCAAAAGTACCTGAGAAAGTCTTTCCATCTTTTAGAAAAGTAGCTTCCGTATTGTAAACCGCTACGCCGATATATCCGTCAGATGATCGTATTCCTTCCGCCTTAATGGTCAAGGTGTGCTGGGCAGTACCCAAAAAGGAGGCCATTAAGAAAATATAAATCAGGTACTTCATCGTTCATGTTCTACAGTGAATTCCCTTATTTGGGGGCTTCCTCAATTTTTTCTTCGAAAAATTCAAAGAGTTCCAAGGTTTTTAACGAATCTTTTAAGTTCAAAAACAATTGTGATGAATCTTTTTGCACCAAACGTATTTTCTGTTGCTCAAAATTATCTACAAAAACATAGACCTTTTTATCGGTTAGCGTATCCTTGAATTCTTGGTATACCCCTTTTCCCTTTTCGAACGCGGAAAAGCCATTGAGGCGAACCATCGGCGGAATCTTCGCTACCCATTCCACCTGCTCCAAATCAGCATACCTTAATTCATGATAATAGATACCGGACAGAATGGTCATTTTATCAGGCTCCATGCGCGTCCAGTTTTTATAATGAGCTGCAAAAGCACATAAGCATACAAAGACGGTAATTACAATCAAAATATTCCAAAGCCAATGCCTTTTCTTTGCCCCCATAACGTATTCAGAATTAAGATCACAACCGCCTATATCAAATATAGGATTTCATCTGTTTAAATTTCATTGTTTTTTACATGTCAGACCTGTTTGTGGCAGGCATATGTAATTTGCCATTTAACAACTCGGTTGTATCAAGAATTGTTATGGTTCATTTCACACTGTAATCATAACGTGTACTTTGCAACAACTATTGCCGCCACAATCCAATAAAAATAGCAAAGAGAAATTTACTATTCTTTTAATGGATTATACCCTATATTTAAACGGATTAATCAAGCCAAGCTCATGAAAAAAATTTGCTCTCTATTCATTCTACTTCTTTCACTATCCGCATTTGGTCAGAAGCAGGTGCTCGACCATTCGGATGTTGCGTTCTGGAATACGATACAAGGTTCCCTATTAGCGCCAGATGGAAAACATGTTTTGTTCTCACTCGAAAAAGGTGAAAAGGATAATTTTCTAAAAGTAAAGGCTATCAATGGTCTAACGGTTTTTGAACATGAACGAAGTTCAAATGGAATGTTCAACTATGATTCAGACCATATATTCTTCACCATTAAAGCATGGAAAGATAGCGTTACCGCTATGAAAAGCAGAAAAGTCAAGAAGGAAGACTTGCCCAAAGACTCTCTGGGCATCCTGAATTTGAATACTACCGAACTCATAAAAGTCGCTCGCGTCAAGTCTTATAAAATTCCCGAAGAATGGTCAGGTTATGTCGCCTATGCCCTGGAGGAAATCAAAGAAGAGAAGAAAGAAGAGGCAAAGGATTCCCTAGCCGAAAAAAAAGAAAAGAAAAAGAAACCGAAGAAGGTAGGGAAGAAAAATGGGTATCATGTGGTGCTCAGAAACCTCAAAACCAATAAAGAGGACACCCTAAAATTCGTGACTCATTTTACCTTTGCCAAGAAAGGAAAAGCCTTTGCCTATAGTAGCTCAGGAGTTGATGATGAAAGTGAAGCCGGGGTATTCGTAATCGACCTTGAAAACGGACAAACCCAAAATATTCACACTGCAAAAAAGGCCAAATACTTTCAACTTGAATTCAGCGAATCGGGTGAAAATCTGGGTTTTGTGGTCGATACCGACACTACAAAAATTCAAATCCGACCCAATGAATTATTTCATTGGAAAGAAGGCACTTCGATTGCAAAAAAATTAGTGGATGCCAATAGTGCCCCTCGTGGTTATCTGGTCTCATCTGATGGAAAAGTCAGTTTTTCAAAAGATGAGTCAAAATTATTTTTTGGTTTACGTCGACCTCCAGTTGTAAAGGACACTACACTGACCGATGAAGAAATCGTAAATGTGGAGGTATGGACATACGATGAGCCTAGACTATACACCGTTCAAGAATTAGACCTGAAAGAAGATACCATAAGGTCTTATCAAACTGTGTTTCAATTAAAGACGAACAAAATGGTTCAACTGGCCACGACGGGGTACCCGAATAGTGAGCTGGGTAATGAAGGCAACAGCATGTTCGCATTGGTCGGTACATCTGACCCTTATGCATTGAAAAGTCAATGGACAGGTTACAATGATTACGATTATCGCGTGGTGAATACCTTGACAGGAGAAACCCAAGCCGAGGTAAAAAAATCAGAGCGGCTGCAATTGAGTCCGAATGCGAAGTTTGCTTTTGGGTACAGCCGAAAGGATACTACCTGGATTACTTATGATATTGATTCCGGTGCTCGAAAAGCATTGACAAAAGACAAGGTTTTTTATAGTGAGTGGCATGATTATCCCGATTACCCTTATTCCTATGGTGTAGCAGGTTTTACGAAAGATGATAAATCCATTATACTATATGACCGTTACGACCTTTGGGAATTCGATCCAAAATCGGGAGAAGGAAACCGATTGACCCAAGGGCGAGAAACCAAGACCCGATATCGCTATGTACAACTCGATGAAGAAGAGCGTTTCCTGAATCCGAAGGATCCTTGGCTGTTGACCAGTTTTGATGAGACCACTAAGAATTCGGGCTATGTATCTTATCGTTCGAAAAGCAAAAAGATGATTCCGCTGCTATCCGGGCCCTATCGCTATGCCAATACGAAAAAAGCAAAACTTAGTGATCAGTTATTGTTCACTAAAGAGTCGTTCGAGCTGTTTCCAGATATACATACTTCAGATATGGGCTTCAAAAATATGACCCCAATAAGTGATGCCAATCCTCAACAAAAATCATACAATTGGGGTACAAACGAATTGATCAATTGGACTTCCCTCGACGGAAAGGAACTCACTGGAATGCTGGTAAAACCAGAAAACTTTGACCCGAATAAAAAATATCCATTACTCGTAAATTTTTATGAACGCAGTTCAGACGGGCTTCATCGTCATAGGACACCAAGAGCCGAAAGGTCGACTATTAACTACAGCTTCTACACGAGTCGCGGCTATTTGATCTTTAATCCCGATGTGCATTACCGTGTGGGCTATCCTGGAGAAAGCGCCTATAACTGTGTGATTCCCGGAGTAACCTCCTTGATAGAAAAAGGATTTGTCGATAAAGATAATATCGGTGTGCAAGGTCATAGCTGGGGGGGTTATCAAATTGCCTATCTGGTGACAAAAACCGATATTTTCAAAGCAGCGGAAGCGGGTGCGCCAGTACCCAATATGATTAGTGCCTACGGAGGTATCAGATGGAGTACAGGCATGAGTCGTCAATTTCAATACGAGCATACTCAAAGTAGAATTGGAGGCACACCATGGGAATATCCCGCTCGATATATCGAAAACTCGCCAATCTTCAATATCGATAAAATCAATACCCCCTTATTGGTGATGCACAATGATGCCGATGGGGCCGTACCTTGGTATCAAGGCATTGAATTCTTCGTGAGCCTAAGACGATTGGGCAAACCATCTTGGTTCTTAAATTATAATGGGGAACCGCATTGGCCTCTGAAATTGCAGAACAGAAAAGATTTCAATATTCGCATGGCGCAATTCTTTGACTATTACTTGAAAGGGGCCCAAAAACCAATTTGGATGGAACACGGAGTACCCGCCATGGAAAAAGGAGTCAATCAAGGGTATCAATTAATCGATTCAGAGGGGCAATAAAAGTGAAATAGAGCTCCGATCAGAATGTTTGTCTTGCTCGGTTTGCCGGTATGACTTTTGTCATGGAAAATCTTTTAACCGCGGCGTAAATTTGTCATGCGCTATAAGACGAAACTTGCTACATTTCAATGTTATGAAAAATAGCAAAACTTGGTCTTACTGCATAAATAACGAAGGCTATGAACTATAGCATACAAGCCGAATCAGTAGCAGGTAACGAAGGGGTCATCTCTGTTAAAAAATCAAAAATCGATTTTGGCACCACCCTAAAAACAGCAGAAACCCTGCCGAACCCCGCTGAATTATTTTTAGGGGCTTTTGCCTCCTGCATTCTCAAAAACGTTGAGCGCTTTTCTGAACTGATGCCATTCAACTATGAAAAGGCCTCCCTTTCGGTTAAGGCTACTCGGCTTGAGCATCCACCAAGAATGGAGCAACTTTCGTATGAATTGCTAATTTATAGCCAAGACGAAAAATTAAATCTCAATCTGCTCAAAAAGAACATCGAAAAGTTCGGTACGATTTTCAATACAGTAAAAAAGTCCTGTTCCATTTCGGGCAAAATCACTAAACAACAAGATGTTTGACTAACTTGAGCATGGCATACTAATCAAATAAAAAAAATGGTTGATCATTCGGAGAATTTAGATGACTATTTAGATAACCACTATATACATCGAAGCAATTGGTTGAGGGCGGCGGTACTTGGTGCAAATGACGGTATTTTATCCACCGCGAGTATCGCCATAGGTGTAGCTGCAGCAAGTATAACGAAAGAACCTGTTGTGTTGGCCACGGTAGCGGGCTTGGTTGCGGGCGCTCTTTCAATGGCCGCTGGGGAATATGTTTCGGTAAGTTCTCAAACCGATATTGAACAAGCCGATATAGAAAGGGAAAAACAAGAATTGGAAGAAATGCCTGAACTGGAATTGCAGCGCTTGGCCCAAATTTATGTAGAAAGGGGTTTAAAAAAAGAAACCGCACAACTTGTAGCGGAAGAATTGACCGAGCATGATGTCTTGGGGGCCCATATTAGAGATGAATTGGGAATTAATGAAATAAGTCAAGCCAACCCAATACAGGCAGCTTTGGCCTCAGGGGCCGCATTTACCTTAGGCGGGGCGTTACCGCTCTTAGTTGCGCTATTTTTACCCTTAGAAAATTTGGAATATTACCTCTATGGTTTTGCCATCATTTTTCTAATTCTCTTGGGGGCAATGGCCGCCAAAGCTGGAGGTTCAAGCATCTGGAAGGCCACATTAAGGATTACCTTTTGGGGTACTTTAGCCATGGGTGTCACAGCCCTAATCGGATATTTATTTAACGTTTCTGTAGGATAATAATAC
>JARFRH010000091.1 GCA_029287355.1 Maribacter sp.
TGACATCGATCATACAACTGGCTGAATTACCAGCCTCGTCCATGGCCGTTACCGTCACCATATTAATACCAACGCCTACCATAGTACCTGCAGTTGGCGATTGGGTAATGGTAATATTTGCGGGTGCTGATACATCATCCGTGGCGGAACTACCGGTAACCAAATCAGGTATGGCCGCCATTCCGTCAATTCCCGCACTAATGTCAGCCGGTGTTGCTGCACAGGTAATTCCAGGAGAGGTCGAATCGCCCCCTGCTGCAAGCGATACGGTACAGCCTGCTTCAACCGCAGGGTTGTAACCCGTTGAGTTATCGCTGTTCCAATTAGCACGATTATGCAAAATCGCACGAATAGCCGCTGGTGTTCCTGAAACAGGTGTGCCTCCAGCAATAGCGCAGCTAAACTGCCAATTGTCCACTTCTGAATCTCCCACTCCAACCAAGCGTACTGCAGTATCGCCTGTCAGTGCATTTGGTCTGGCAGATGTTTTATTATCTATGGCAGACCCATTCCAATTGGCATCATCTCCGCCTTCCTGAAAGTGCAGCCCAGCAATAAAAACAGGAGTAGCAATACTACCCTGTAGCGCAAATAATTGATCGCCTATACTTGAATATACCGCGTTGTTACTTAAAGCTCCAAAAGACAAATCCAATACAACAACATCACCTGCGCTGCGCGCAACGCCCGAAGTCCAGGTTAGCTCGCCATCACCTGGAAAATTCGAAAAACCACCCGTATCGTTCCATCCCCGATCCGTGAAAATAATCGTTGTTGCCGCATCGATATCCTTTAATAGCACAAAGCTCACATTGTCGGTGGTCGTGCTTCCCGCATCGGTATTACTGCCCAAAAAGGCAATATCACCGGCAGCCAGTGGGGTCTGCGCGTGTGCATAACAAATGGCAAACAACGCTACCAATACTAAAGTAATTTTTTTCATAATGTGTGTTTTAGGTTGTGGGAAACAAAAATTAGTATTGATCAGTTTCTTGAGGGATAGGTGCCGAACAATGCGATGATATAGTTTACACAAGTATAGGGCTGTATATTGTTCACGGATTGACTGCTACCCGTATTGTTCGTCGTCGCAGTGCCCATGGTCACATCACTGGTCGTACCAAATGAGGCCGTACCATCACCAGCTATAAACGTACCGTCAGGCGCATCGGCATTTCCCTCTTCCTTAGCGGGAAGATTAAAGCTGTGGTTATGAGCGGGTAACTGATTAACATTCATTGTATTGGTTTCCGTACCGCCTTTTTGTCCCAGTCTTTTGGATGTCAAACCAGGGCCACTACCAGGATGCATGGCCACCCTTCCGCGAAGTCCTGGCAACCCAAAAGTAGTTCGGCCATCACCGCCATAGGTAGTGCCTAAAATTGAAAATAAAGCCGTGTTTTGACTGATGGCCAGTAATTGGCCGTCGCAAAATGCCCAGCCTCTTGGGGCGAAATTTCCTCCAAACATTATTATTTGTCCTATAAATGGTTCCATAATCGGTTATTTTTTTTGAGTTTTTTAATATTGGTTTACTAATTTCTAGAGGGAAAAGTTCCTTGTAATGCAATGATAAAATTCACACAAGTAAAGGGTTGTATGTTGTTCACGGATTGACTATTGCCCGTATTGTTCGTCGTCGCAGTGCCCATGGTCACATCACTGGTAGTGCCAAAAGAGGCCGTACCATCACCGGCTATAAAAGCGTTATCGGGCGCATCGGTATCTCCCTCTTCCTTAGCGGGAAGATTAAAGCTGTGGGTATGGGCAGGTAACTGAGTAACATTCAATGTATTGGTTTCCGAACCTGATTTCTGACCAAGGGGTCTAGGAGATAATCCCGGGCCGCTCCCAGGATGCATGGCCACTCTACCGCGTAAATCAGGCAGCGCAAAAGTGGTTCTTCCATCACCCCCATAGGTGGTGCCCAACAAAGAAAAGAGCGCCTGGTTTTGACTGATGGCCAATAATGTTCCATCACATAATGCCCAACCTCTTGGGGCAAAATTTCCTCCGAACATGATAATTTGTGCTAAAAATGGTTCCATAGTTAATTGTCTTTAGTTAGGCTTTAGATAAGTGCTATATTAAATTGTATTGTTGAGCGATTTAAAAAAGTGGTGTGGCTAGGAAAGAGTAGTTTATCTCCGAGTTGGTTATTGTGCTCCCAATGTTTATCGGAAATGTGGGCCCCGAATTTATTGAAGGATAGTTCCGTGAAATAGGTTTTGGAAGCCTTTGACACCTTAAAATAAATTTTGTGGCGTTTCCCTATTTCCCTATTCGGTAAATCCGTAATAAATTCATAGGCACCATGCTCATTCGTGAATAATTTCGCCCTATGACGGAACTTGGTGGAGCCTGGTGATAAATGCCAGACTTCTACCATGGTCTTCGCCAAGGGTGTCTCGCCTTTGCTATCATAAATCTTACCGGTAATGGCAACATGCTTTCCAAATGAATTCACCCGTAAATCGGTTTTTCTTTCCGCATACGGGTTGTAGCCTTTAAAGGGGGCCTCTTTGACTGTAAAAGCCCTTAAGGTGGTTGTAGTCGAAACACAGGCCAATCCTGCCGCGGCCAACATGGTTTTACCCAAAAACGACCTTCTAGGAGTAGTTTTTTTCATATTCAAGGTTGGTTTAAATTAAGACCTAGGCCATCATAAAATGATGCACCCTAGGGTCGCATAAAAAATGAACAAAATACTGGAAAATGGGTTGTGGCTAAAAAAAGGGAGGGGGGGGATCGGTACATCATCGTAATCTATTTAATAATTTCCACGGCTCTCTAAATTCGGAAAATAAAAAGCAGCAACAATTTTTAAGAAGATATTAACGATTAACGACAGATTTGTTCGTTAAAACACTTAAAAACGTGAACACAAAAAAATAAATTAAAGAATAATATTGTAAATAATTCATCTTGACACGCGTTTTGGATGGGTCTGTCCAAAATCGCTAAAGGTCCGAGGAAAAACCTGTTCCATAAAAACTCCTGTTCGTCTATAACGTAACATTGATCGATATATTATATGAAATCATCGACTAAGTGTTTGATTTTATCGTTGTATGGTATTTTTACTGGTACTTAACTTCCATTTTTTTTCCTTCGTTGAAGCTTTGAAAACAGCTTATTTTAGCATGTAATCATTCCTATAACTTTTCAACGGCAACCATTCTTTATTGGTTTTTAGGGTCTCAAAGTCGAAACCGATACAGAGAGTAACATCGTAAAACTTGCAAAAAACCACCTCTAATGTGCGGGTCGATTTTTTGGTATTCGTTGGGCTAATTCATTATTTCTGAAAACCCATTTGCCATTTGCATGGGTTGCTATCAAGTGCTTGAGGTTTGATAAAATTCACACCATGGGAGAGTAATTCTCGAAATCATCATAGTAGCCCTGACCCAAAATGGAAATTCAATGCAGTTTCTTTATCAAGAAATTCCATTGTTATGTATCTATGAGGTGCATGCAAATCGCATGCCCATGATCACAACGATAATAGAAACGAAAGATATCAAGGAGGAGCGGTTACCGAATATGTTAGGAGCGAACTTTCATTCTGCCTTAGATGTAAAACATTGGCTGAGCGATGGGGTTATTTGGGCTTGGTTCATTCATCCTTTAGCAGAATTATCAGAACATCAAGTTTTGGATGGCACTGATCAAGTATCTTCGGCTGCTGCTACTTGCGGAACTAGGTATTCAAGTACCAATTTGGTATACCCCGGAAATACAAAAAAGAAAGAAGTGCCCAATCAGAAAAAACGCATCGAACGGGGCTAGAAACTATATTCGGGCACCTTACCCACTACACCCGCATAAAAAGCCTCATATTTCTCAAAATCGGCTTTTATATCATCTGTAGGATAGGTTGGCTCTGATATCTTTACCTGTTTTTTGCCAAAATCAAAGGCGACCATCACTATGGGCACCTCTGCCGCTTTGGCGATATAATAGAACCCCGTCTTCCATTTGGTCACTTTTTTACGGGTGCCTTCTGGCGCAATGGTCAATCTAAATTTCTTTCGTTCTTTAAAAACTGCCACGGTTGCGCTCACGGTATCGTTCGTTTTAGTTCGATCGATCGGCGCACCACCGGTCCATCTGAAAATAAATCCGAAAGGGGGTTTGAACAAGCTCTTTTTCCCAATGTAATTGATTTCCTCGTTCCATACTTTTCGTATCAGTAATCCCAAGAAAAAATCGACCCAGCTTGTATGGGGTACTACGATAATAACACATTTATCCAAATCAGCGGGAAATTCCCCAACTACCGTCCATCCCAATATTTTAAAATAAATAAATTTTGCGATGGCCTGCATAGGTAATTACATTGTGAGTGGTTAGCGGGCAGAATTCCTGCCAAAAGAATTATATCTTCTTGTAAATGGACTTCAGTTTTTCCGGGGTGATTACTTTGCGCCAATGCTGTCCGAGCGCATTTTCCCATAGCGGTTCCATACCCATTGCAACGTTGATCATGGTCTCAAAGTCACTTGCATCGAGATTTGAACAAACCCCGGTTGGAAGTTCAATTTGATGCTTTTCCCTCATCAGGTGGAAGAGCGCCACCCCTTCTGGATAGAACTCCTCCAAATGTTGAAATACCAAACAATTGCCAATGCCATGTTTCACTCCTAGCAGATATGAAAGGCCATAACTCATTGCATGTGCAACGCCCACTTGCGAGTAGGCTATACTCATACCTCCGTGCCACGAAGCCATCATCAATTTATCCCTTGATTCCTCTGGGGACAAATCACCTAAGTATACTTCTTTGCAAAGGTCGAAGGCCTTTTCGCCATAACTCTGGCTAAAAGCATTTAAATAGGTGCCATTCAATGACTCAATACAGTGTATATAGCAATCCATGCCCGTATAGAACCATTGTGCCTTGTCCACACCTTGCGCCAGATCGGGATCCAAAACCACCTGATTAAAAGTGGTGTTGTCAGAATTGATCCCTAATTTCATTTTTGGCCCCAAAAGCACCGTGGTTCTTGAAACCTCGGCTCCTGTTCCACTTATTGTGGGTATCCCTACGTGATAGACCGCTTTTTTTTGAACCAAATCCCAGCCTTGATAATCGGCGGCACTCCCCCTATTGGTCAGCATGATGGAAACGGCTTTGGATAAATCCAATAGCGTACCACCTCCGATACCTACAATTCCAGATGGCAGCTCCGTAAAATCGCTGCGAATTCGTTTCACCAAATAATCTACCTGTTCTGTCTTGGGTTCCTCATCCGCGGAAATGAAAATGAGCTGGTCGTTGAATATCAAAGGGATGCGTTTCACTAGCTCGGTTCCTTCAAAAACATCGTCTACCAGAAAAATAAAGGGTGCATCGGAATGTTTTCGGTTGGGCATTAATATTTCACTCAATTGGTTGAAACTCCCACGCCCAAAAACGACTCTAGGGACCATCGGGAAGTTTCTGTATCCCAAGCTCTGGGTCGCGGATTTCTTCTTAATCGCAATATCTTTTTTTAGCTGCATAACTTGATCTACAAGTATTTTAGAATATCCGTCAATATATTAATTTTCAGATAATTAAACTCCTTTTCTTTTACTACTACTTCCTCATGTTGCCATGTGGTATGAAAGGGCACATGAACGGCCTGCGCACCGATATTGATTATGGGCAAAACATCCGATTTCAAAGAATTTCCGATCATCAAAAACTCTTGAACATCCACTTCCAAATTTTCAAGCAAATTTAAATAGTTCGCCTCCTTTTTGTCGCTCAGCACCTCAACATGGTGAAAGTACTTTGTGAGACCAGATCGTTCTATTTTTCGTTCCTGATCCAATAAATCCCCCTTGGTCATCACGATCAAGCGATACTTTCCGTTCAGCTTTTCCAGCACTTCCACAACGCCATCCAACAATTCCACTGGATGGCTGATCATTCTTTTACCAAGACCCAAAATCTCGGTCAGGGTTGCCTGGGATACCGTATTATTTGAAAGTTCCAATGCCGATTCAATCATCGAGAGCATGAAACCTTTGATTCCATAGCCATAGAGCTCCAAATTTCTCATTTCCATTTTAAAGAGCTCCTGATCTATCTTGTTCTTCGTTTCAAACCCTTCTAAAAGACTGGCGAACTTTTCCTCGGTTTCCCTAAAATAAGTCTCATTGACCCAAAGCGTATCATCCGCATCAAAGCCAATAACCTTTATTTTACTTTTATCTATTTCCATGCCGCTTGTGCCCTTTTCAAGTCTTCAGGGGTATCAATTTCTATGCCACTGACCGTTGTCTCTACCATTTTGATTTTTTTCCCATACTCTAAATAGCGAATTGCCTCTATTTTTTCTGTAGCCTCTAAAGGCAACATGGGCAGGCGCTGAAAATCCATTAAGGCACTTTTTCGGAAAGCGTATATTCCCTTATGCTTGTAATACCTTGTCTCCACATCCACAGCTCTTTTGTAGGGAATGGGAGAACGTGAAAAATACAAGGCGAAATTGCGATGATCAACAATAACCTTTACGGTATTCGGGTTTGCAATTTCTTCGGGGTCGGAGATTTTTACCATAAGGGATGCCAGATCGATCTCCATATCGACATCACTTTGAAATACATCGAGCACGCTCGCCAAACTCTCCCGATCCGTAAAGGGTTCATCACCCTGAACATTTACAATAATGTCCACATCCATATCGCTAACAGCCTCCGCAATTCTATCGCTGCCGCATGCATGTTCTTTTGTACTCATCATGGCTTTACCACCGGAAGCAATGATCGTATCAAAGATTATGGTACTATCGGTCACCACGAAAACGTCGTCAAAAAGATTTGTTTTCACAGCGGCTTCATAGGTTCTAACGATAACCGGTTTACCTGACAGATCTTGCATCAGTTTTGCAGGAAATCGAGATGCCGCATAACGGGCGGGAATCATTGCGATTATTTTCAAGTCTCTAAGTTTTAATCCGTGTTGAATTCCTTTTGCAAATAAAGCATATTTAGGTTCTGGCACGTGGCCTTAGCTTTCGGTAAATTCTAAAAATTATGAACAATATGATAATAACGAGAACAGCTGCTACTAAAGGAGCGAATATCGAAGCAGTGGTAACCACCATTGCCGTACCTGTTTCTAGAGTCGACACCAACGGATTTGCCAATCCACCTGTAGTTGCCGTAGAAGCCAATCGACTTGTTGCGCCGGCACCCTTAATAGCGGTTGCGGTACCGCCACCGGCAATAATGGCCAGTGACCAAGTTATTACGGGGTCGAGGTTCGCTACGGTAGAGACCATAACGGCTGTACCGGCAATGGCCGCCAAGGGCACTGCGACACTGTCTAACAGATTATCGACCCAAGGAATAAAATAGGCAAATATCTCAATCAGGGTAGCGACCCCCAAGGTGATCACCGCTGCCAGACTTCCTATCCATTGCCAACTGTCATTAAGTTCCCATACATTGAAATAAGCCGCAAGGCTTAAGGCGAACAGCGGCAAGAATACTCGAAAACCTACCGAAGCGGCAAGTCCAATCCCTAAAAAAATACTGATAACAGTTTCAGAAGTCATACTAATGTTTTCATATCGGTTTTTCCATTACAAGTCGTTGTTGAAACAGCTAATTGCAATCTTTTGGGTATGACGAATTTAACTTATTCCGCTTCAAGAAAAAAATCGTTCTTAAAACCGATAAGGTAGAGCTGCTTTTTGGCCCTAGTGACCGCGGTATACAGCCAACGCAAATATTCTTTATCTACGCCGTTCGGAAGATAAGGTTGTTCTACAAAAACGGTATTCCATTGCCCACCTTGAGATTTATGGCAAGTGATTGCATATGAAAATTTTACCTGCAATGAATTGAAGTATTTATTTCCTTTAACGCCAAGGAACTTTTTATATTTGGAAGTCTCATGCGCATAATCTTCCATCACACTTTGATACAGTCGATTGCCATCTTCGTAAGAGAGTGATGGTGTTTCAGCTTGAATCGTATCAAGCAACAAAACGGTTTCAAACGGTTTCTGATTTGGGTAATCTACCATTTGAACCTTTACCTCCGCGAACTTGAAGGAATACAATTCTTTGATTGCGAAGATTTCGAGTACCTCAATGATATCACCATTGGCAATAAAACCGGCTTCAGATTTTGGGTCTAGCCAGAAATAGTTGTTTTTGACCACCATCATGTAATCACCTACCGCAATTTCATTTTCCAAATAAAGAATACGTGTTCTAATATTTTCATTATATAAATTGGCCCTTTTATTGGAACGAACAATAAATGCCGTCTCCTCCTTTCCATTTTCAGAATAGGACGTGTCTATAGATTCTTGAATCTCATGGCCATCAATTAAGCGCACAATGTCTTTGAAAGGGTTCACCTCAAACTGAAAACTATCGAAATATCCACTTTGTAATTGTTCGCGCAATAAGGTTGCATTAACCAATATGCCTGAATTCTCGGCTTGCCGCACTACTTCATCCAGTTCTAACCCCATCACCTGCTTATTATAGTTCATCTCCAACTTGTCTGCATCCAGTGCTGGGCTCAAGTTTAATTTTACCGGGGGCAATTGGGCGGTGTCGCCAATTAATATCAACTTACAGTTGTGCCCAGAATAAACGAACATCAAGAG
>JARFRH010000109.1 GCA_029287355.1 Maribacter sp.
AAGATGAGCTGTAATCATCCCAAACGAGCTTATAAATTGCCATTAAAGCATCAGAAATTCGGTATTTGCTGAAATGGTCTTCGATTTCAGTCAAAGCCAGATTGAATTTGGACTGATACCAAGCAATTCCTAATTTCGAGGCTTCGGGTTGCGGTAAGACGGCTACCTCCCACCCTTTTAGCAAACGGAAGCCATTCCAAATTTTATTGGCAAAATTCTTGCCTTGTTGACAAAGTCCTTCATCAAACATCAAGTCATTACCAGCTGCGGAACTTAGCAATAAGCCTACTCGAACACCATCGGCGCCATATTGTTCTATGAGTTCAAGTGCATCGGGAGAATTACCCAATGACTTAGACATTTTGCGGCGTTGCTTATCGCGAACCAAGCCTGTGAAATAAACATTTTCAAAAGGACGCTCGCCTCTATATTCATATCCGGAGATAATCATACGAGCTACCCAAAAGAAAATTATATCCGGACCTGTCACCAAATCATTGGTCGGGTAATAATAGTTTACCTCTTCATTGTTTGGATTTAGAATTCCGTTAAAAACGCTCATCGGCCACAGCCATGAGGAGAACCAAGTGTCCAGAACATCTTCATCCTGTCTTAAATCGGCTATCGTCAAAAGCTTCTCGACTCCACTCGAAGTGATAGCGCGTTTTTGATTTGCCAATTCTAAAGCTTCTTCAATGCTTTCTGCTACTACAAAATCATTATGCCCGTCACCGTAATAGTACGCGGGGATTTGCTGTCCCCACCAGAGTTGGCGGGAGATGTTCCAATCGCGAATGTTTTCCATCCAATGGCGATAAGTATTTTCAAATTTTTTGGGATAGAATTTGATATCACCGGTTTCCAATACCCCCTTGATAGCAGGTTTGACCAATTCTTCCATCTTTAAAAACCATTGGTCAGACAATCGTGGTTCGATAACAGCTTTGGTGCGCTCAGAAGTACCCACATTATTCATGTACTGCTCTGTCTTTACTAAAAACCCTTTTTCTTCCAATTCTTTCGAAATCTCTTTTCGAACTACAAAACGGTCTTTGCCCTCATAGTGCAGTCCAAATGAATTGAGGGTAGCATCAGCATTAAAAATATCGATGGTCTCTAGCTGGTACTTTTCCCCTAAGGCCTTGTCATTAATGTCATGTGCAGGCGTAACTTTTAAACAACCCGTACCAAATTCAATATCTACATAATCATCTTCAATTATAGGTATCACTCTATCACACAAAGGCACAATCGCTTTTTTTCCCTTTAAATGCTTAAATCGATCATCATTCGGATTGATGCAAATTGCGGTATCCCCTAAAATCGTCTCAGGTCTAGTGGTCGCAATAGTCACTTTTTCGTCAGTACCCTCGATTTGATAACTTAAGTAATACAAAAGTCCTTGTTTTTCTTCGTAAATCACTTCCTCATCAGAGAGTGTAGTTTGGGCCTCAGGATCCCAATTGACCATGCGATGTCCTCTGTAAATCTGACCTTTGTTAAATTGATCAACAAAAACCTTGATGACAGACGCATAACGCTCCTCGTCCATAGTGAACGCAGTGCGGTCCCAATCACAGGAACAACCTAATTTCTTCAATTGTTCTAGAATCACACCGCCGTACTTATCTGTCCATTCCCAGGCATGTTTTAAGAATTCATCGCGTGTCAAATCTGACTTATTGACACCCTCTGCCTTTAACTTGGCAACAACCTTAGCTTCTGTAGCAATGGAAGCGTGATCCATGCCAGGCACCCAACAGGCATTTTTGCCCATCATCCGGGCTCTACGGGTAAGAAGATCCTGAATGGTATTGTTCAGCATATGACCCATATGCAGCACTCCTGTCACATTTGGCGGAGGAATAACGATAGTATACGGTTCTCTTTCGTCAGGTTCTGAATGAAAGTATTTATGCTCCATCCAGTAGTCATACCAGCGATTTTCTGCTATTTGGGGGTCATATTTCGAAGGAATTTCCATGTTTTTGGAACAGTTTTTGGTTATGTATGATGGGTGCATAAAAAAACACCCAAAAAACGAATGTTAAATTATCGGATTTCTTAGATTTTTCAACGGAATCCGAATACGAAACAAAAATAAGTAACGTTAGTAGATAACAAAAGAATTTTGGAGGTTCATTAAAAACATTATACTTTTGAGATTCACCCAAAACTAAAAATCATGAAGAAAATAGTACTTGTAATATTTGTAGGCCTTATGGGCATGAGCCTAACCGCACAGGAGACGGCTGCAAAAATTGAATTCAAAACGGAAACCGTTGATTACGGAGAAATCGAAAAAGGTGCAGACGGAGTGCGTGTTTTTGAATTTACAAATACCGGTAATGCGCCGTTGATTATTAGCAAAGTGAGTTCTAGCTGCGGATGTACAATCCCTAAAAAGCCTGAAGATCCTATTATGCCAGGTAAGACAGGAGAGATTCAGGTAAAATACGACACCAACAGAGTTGGTCCGATTAGAAAAGCCATTACGGTGATATCCAATGCGGATACACCCACAAAGGTTTTGAAGATCAAAGGAGAAATCAAAGCTGCGGAAGGCAAATAGAACCCAATAAAGTAATAATATAGAAACCCTGTTAGGAAACTGTCAGGGTTTTTTCTGTTCGAACATATCCTTCAAAACAAAAGTGAAGGCCAAATCGGAATCATAACGCTCTATCAATACGCGAATACGTTTGCCTTTCTTCTCATTGAGCATTTGAAGCACTTCTTGAAGTTTATAACTATGAATGCTTTTACCATTCACCGCTAATATCACATCACCTTCTTTCAAGCCGGCTTCTGCTGCAGGGCTTCCAGCCCGAATTCCGGAAACAACAATTTCAGGTACCAGACTTAAACGTGTCGTATTTTCCATTAGAATTTGAACATTACCATAGGTATCTTCCTTCTCCGTAACAAGTCCGCTTGGATTGGCAAGTCGCTCCGCAACATATCGCACCCCATCATGCTGCAAATCGATACCGCTAAAATTGTATTGAAAAGGGGCACTGAAATTCCCATTCTTTCGTAAAGTGATTTTTTGATTGCGATAATCGAAAATGATATTGAATCGTTTGAGCACTTCCCCGCCCAAACTTCCATTTCTATTTCCCAAGCTTTTAATGGCATTGAAGGATTCCTTATCCGGAAAAGCGGCTTTTGCATTTTTAATTGTGAAATCGCCAAGCTTCATACTTTTGACCTGTGTACGCTTGCCATAAACGTCTCCGCCTAATCCCCTTCCCAAAAAATCCACATAATGGATCTCCGGCACCCGAATAACTTCATTTTCAAAAAGCCAGATGGCATCACTACTGCCGGTATCCAATAACATTCGGACTGAAACCTTTTCATCATCCTTCAATAAAACCTCTCCATCTACATAGGCCTTCTTGCTGACAAGCGATAATGCGAGGGTTTGATTTTTCTTGTTCGTCTTATACGTATAGTAATCAGGGTCATGAAACTTGATGTTTCGAGAGGAATAATTCATTTCTACAACGAAGTCACGAAAAAGGTCATAGCCGATAATTCCGTGAATAGGAATACCTAGTGAAGGGGAAAAATTCAAAGATTTATCCAAAACAACATAAAGCCGTTGCGATTTATTTTCGATACCTCCGAGCTTAAAAGAATTATTTCTTGAACGCAAGGCTTGAATAGGTTCACCCACTCCTAGACCTCTTATTGTTACTTCCGATACTTCATTGATTTGAATCGAATCTTTATCCGATAAATTAAAAAGTATTGGCGTACTTACCCCTGTATCCAAAACAAAAGACAAGGGAGTTCCATTGACTTCAATCGGAACTATGATCAAATTGTTAACGAGTTGAAATTTTACTTTTTCGTGTTTTTGGCCATCGGGTAAACCAAAGGTCTGCCCAAACCCTAATAAGGGCAAGACCAGAAGGAAAAGAGCTATAAGAATTTGTTTTTTACCCATTATCAACTACTTACGAAACTACAAGCATTTAATAAGTTACGATTTTTTGACATGCCCCGCTTTATTTTAACACAATTCAATCCACTTTAAATAAAGTCGTGGACTATTGGTTTGTCCGTTTCTATTACCGATTTTTGTCTAAAACAAATCTTTATATGCCAACCATATCCCTAAAAGGATCAGCGATGCCCGAATCGCCCATTCGCAAATTGGTGCCTTATGCTGAAGATGCTAAAAAAAGAGGTGCAAAAGTGATTCATCTCAATATTGGACAACCCGATATCAAGACTCCCGAGGTAGCCCTTGAAGCAGTAAAAAATAATACTATCGACGTTTTGGAATACAGTAGAACCGAGGGTTCGGAAGCCTACAGGGAAAAGCTAGCCGCATATTATGCCAAGAACGATATTATCGTGTCATCAGAAGATATCATCGTAACTACTGGTGGCTCTGAAGCGCTTGCCTTTGTTATGGGCAGTATCGCGGATGCTGATGATGAAATTATCATTCCAGAACCCTTTTATGCCAACTATAACGGGTTCGCTACCGCGTCGGGTATAAAAGTCGTTCCTGTAGTATCAGGTATAGAAACGAACTTTGCCTTACCTCCTATCGAAGAATTCGAAAAATTGGTGACACCAAAAACCAAGGCGATATTAATTTGCAACCCAGGAAATCCGACTGGCTATCTTTATAGCAAAGAAGAAATTAAAAAATTGGCTGCCATTGCCACAAAGCACGATTTATTTTTGATTGCAGATGAAGTCTATCGTGAATTTACCTACGATGGTGCAGAACACTATTCTATTCTTCAAGAAGAAGGGCTGAAAGAACATGCGATTATCGTCGATTCCGTTTCCAAGAGATATAGCATGTGTGGTGCCCGAATTGGATGTCTGGTGTCGAAAAACAAAAGCGTCATTCAAACAGCACTGAAATTTGCACAAGCTAGGCTCTCCCCTCCTACATATGCTCAAATTGCGGCAGAAGCCGCACTTGACACTCCCCAAAGTTATTTTGATGATGTAAAAGAGGAATTTGTTGCGCGTAGGAACTTGCTTATCAAAGAATTGAAAAAAATAGAAGGCGTCAAAGTAGCGACTCCAAAAGGTGCCTTTTATTGTATTGCAGAGCTCCCTATTTCAGATGCAGATGACTTTGCACAATGGCTTTTAGAAGATTTCAGGGTAAATAATGAGACGGTCATGGTCGCCCCCGCTGCAGGGTTTTATGCAACAAAAGGATTGGGAAAAAGTCAGATTCGTATTGCCTATGTTTTGGACAAAGAGCGTCTTAAACGGGCCGTAAACATACTAAAGGAAGCCCTCAATAGTTATATAGGTTGATGCAGGTTCAAGAAAATATATCCCTCAAATTCTACAATACTTTCGGTATTGATGCCAAGGCCAAGTTCTTTTGTGAAATTAATTCGGAAAAAGATTTGGCAGATGCCCTAAGATTGGAAGAATATCCAAATAAATTCATTTTAAGTGGTGGCAGTAATATGCTCATCACCAAAGATATTGAAGCCTTGGTACTTCATATCAATATCAAAGGAATTACCATACTAAAGGAAAATGACGACCATGTTCTTTTAAAAATCATGGCCGGTGAAAATTGGCATCAAATGGTCTTGTGGACTCTAGAGCACAACTACGGAGGACTTGAAAACATGTCTTTAATCCCTGGTAATACGGGTACGGCCCCTATTCAAAATATTGGTGCTTACGGAGTTGAACTCAAAGATATCTTTGTAAGTTGTGACGCTATGGAAATAGCGACACAACAAATTCATAAATTTACCAAGGAAGATTGTCAATTTGGATATCGCGATTCCTATTTTAAAAATGAAGGAAAGGGTAAATTTGTAATCACCAGCGTTAACCTGCGATTGACAAAGAATCAGCACGTCTTAAATACGACTTACGGAGCTATTGAGGCCCAACTTGAAAATGATAGCATCACCGACCCGACCATAAAGGATATCTCGAATGCAGTGATAACTATTCGGCAAAGCAAACTACCAGACCCTACTGAATTAGGCAATAGCGGCAGTTTTTTTAAAAATCCATTGGTATCGAAATCTGAATTCGAAAAATTTTCGAAAATATATCCTGAAGCTCCGTACTACAAAGTCTCTGAAGACCTTTACAAAATTCCCGCTGGCTGGCTTATTGAACAATGTGGATTTAAAGGCAAACGCTTTGGCGATGCTGGTGTGCATAAGAATCAAGCACTCGTATTGGTGAATTATGGAAACGCTACCGGTGAGGAAATTATAAAACTTGCCTTTGACATCATTAACACTGTCGAGAAAAAATTCGGAATTCGAATGAGTCCTGAAGTCAACATCATAGGCTGATATTCAGCCAAAAATAATCCCTTCAAATTCGCACTTGAAGGGATTATACCAAACCAAACTAACCAAAAACTAAATGTACAATTACCAGTTGTACATTTATATAATTAAAAAATTAGATTAAGCCGAATTAACAATCAAATTGATAAATTAGCGTTAATCAACATATATACGGTCAAGATGATTAATTTGGATGCCAAAGGCTGATATTTTTTTCAAACCCTATTGAATATATGAGCACACTTCTTGAAAAGCACATTGTTGAACTCTTACAAGAGCGAAATGAAAAGGCCATTTCTCTTTTGTATGAACATTACGGTGATACCCTATACGGTGTAGCCCATAAAGTTGTGCGCAATGAAGAATTGGCCCAGGATGTAGTACAAGAAAGTTTTGTGAAAATCTGGAAGAAATCGGATTCGTATGACGCATCAAAGGCGAAATTATTCACCTGGCTCTTTCGTATCACAAGAAACACTGCAATCGATAAATTAAGAAGCGTCAACACAAAAACGGACAAAGAAATCCAAATGGACGTTTCTGACGTATATAACTTAGGTGTTGATAGCATCAAACCTGAGTTCATGGATGTTCGTGAGAACCTCGAAAAGATAGAAGATAAGTACCAAATTGTACTTGATGCACTTTTTTTTCAAGGGATGACCCAACAAGAGGCAAGTGATGAGCTTGACATTCCGTTGGGAACGATCAAATCAAGATTGAAAATCGGACTGCGTGAACTAAGAAAAATTTACGGACCAGCAATAATAGCAACATTGATTTTAAGTTTATTGTAATGAAAGAAAAGATAAAAATATTTTTGGATACTGATCTTCTTGAAAAGTACCTTCTCGGTTCAACCACCGATGAGGAGTCTTTTCAAGTAGAGCGTTATATCGCTATGTATCCTAAAGTTAAAGAGACTTATGACGAGCTTCAGGACAATCTGGAGACCTACGCCAAAATGCATGCCGTCAAAACCCCAGAAGGGTTGAAAGAGCGAATTATTGCAAGAATACGTGGTGAAAAAGCAGGAAGAAAAAGATTCTTCCAATATGCCATTGCCGCAAGTTTTGCAGCACTCCTTTTTGCTAGTGCGGCTTTCTTCTTTTATTCTCAAAACCTGAGTCTTCAAGAAGAGAACGATATGGTTTCCAACCAAATAAAGCTGTTGGAGCAAGATATGAAAGAACAATTGGAAGATGTTCGAAACCAATTTATCGTATTAAATAATCCACAGACAAAAAAGTTGAACGTGAAGGGTAACAATAATGCCAAGGAACTAAAAGCCGTGGCGTACATCAACCCAGTGAAGAAATTGTCATATATTAACGTAAGTAAGCTGCCCAACTTGCCTGAAAATCAATGTTTTCAAATGTGGGCAGAAGTAAACGGTGAAATGGTAAATCTGGGCGTTATCAAAGAATCTATGGCTCAAGACAATCTTTTAGCACTTCCCTACGCAGATAAAGCAATCGGGTATATTACGATCGAACCACAAGGGGGCAATATGACACCTACGGTTGAGAATATAGTTGCAAATATCGCATACTGATAGCAGCAACAATTAGAATTATTTTAGAGCCCTGACTTAATCGTCAGGGCTTTATTTTTGTATCTTTACCAAAACTTTGACAATGAAATTGATTCTATTGACCATAGGTATTTTAGCCCTTTGTTTTGCAGGAATTGCGATAAAAATATGGTCAAAAAAAGATGGTGAATTTGCCGGTACTTGTGCAAGCCAAAGTCCCTTTTTAAACAAAGATGGTGAAGCATGTGGAATGTGTGGAAAGCTGCCCAACGAACAAGATTGTAGAAAAGAAGTAACCCCTGAACTGCAATAGAATTGAACCTTATTTATTCACCCCGCTTAGCATTTTTTTTGAATTCTAGAGAAAACGACATTCCAGCTATTATCAATAAAGCAAGAGATGGTAATCAAATTGCTTTTAGTACCCTATTGGATATTTTTTGGAATGATGTCTACGGATTTCAGTTGAAGCGCACAGAGAATGAAAACGACGCCGAAGACATTACGATTCAAACCTTTTCAAAGGCTTTTGACAAAATAGCGACTTACGATTCGTCTTATGAGTTCAAGACTTGGCTCATCACAATCTCCAAAAATATTCATGTTGATTTGATTCGGAAGCGGAAGCGCACCTTTGATACCGCTGGTAGTAACGAGGATATTAAAAAGGTACTTGACGCCTCTCCATCAGCTGAAGACCGGCTCATAACAGAACAAAATCTCGCCACCTTATTGCAAGATATCAAGAAATTGAAACCACATTATCAAGAGGTAATCAACTTAAGGTTTTTTAATGAACTCAGCTATGCTGATATTGCTACTGAATTGAATGAACCCATTAATAATGTGAAGGTGAAACTATTACGAGCCAAAAAACTATTGGCAGAGATCATCAAGGGCAATAGAAAGTGATTCTTTTTGGGAATTCGATTATCCATACTCCATTGCATCTTATTTAAAAGGGAATTTCCTTAAGAAAACTCACACCTATCTAGCAGGTATTGTCCCCCGTTTTGTTCGTATCTTTGCCTAAAATTTGTGTATGAGTACGGAAGTATTAAAAAGTGTCGCTCCTCCTAAAGGCAAACCGAAATGGCTTCGTGTAAAACTTCCTATTGGTAAGAAATATACACAATTAAGGGGCTTGGTCGAAAAGTATGATCTACATACGATTTGCACTTCAGGCAGTTGCCCTAATATGGGCGAATGTTGGGGAGAAGGAACAGCGACATTCATGATTCTTGGAAATATATGTACCCGTTCATGTGGTTTCTGCGGCGTTAAGACCGGAAGACCGGAAGATGTGGATTGGGCCGAACCTGAAAAGGTGGCACGTTCGATTAATATAATGGGCATCAGGCATGCGGTAATCACTTCTGTAGACCGTGATGATTTAAAGGATATGGGGTCCATTATTTGGGCTGAAACGGTTCAGGCGATACGAAGAATGAACCCTGAAACCACTTTAGAGACTTTAATTCCTGATTTTCAAGGTATTGAAAGGCATTTGGATCGTATTATAGCCGTGGCGCCAGAAGTCGTTTCCCATAATATGGAAACGGTAAAACGACTTACAAGGGAAGTTCGCATTCAAGCCAAATATGAAAGAAGTCTCGAGGTTTTGAGATACTTGAAAGAAAAGGGAGTAAATCGAACCAAATCCGGAATAATGCTAGGGCTAGGTGAACTTGAGGAAGAAGTGTTGAATACCATGGAAGATTTGAGGAAGGCCAATGTTGATGTAGTAACCATTGGGCAATACCTCCAACCATCGAAAAAGCATTTACCGGTTAAAGAGTTTATTCTACCTGAACAATTCAAGAAATATGAAGAAGTAGGTCTGAAAATGGGCTTCCGCCATGTTGAAAGTGGTGCTTTGGTAAGGTCTTCGTACAAAGCACACAAACACATACTGTAAGTTGTAAACTTTCGCTAGTATTCCAAATTCTTGGAGTGATTTTTACCAAATGAAAAAAACAACCATCGGTATCAACGGTTTTGGAAGAATTGGGCGAACACTCTTCAGATTGTTAGAGAAGCATGAACACTTGAGTGTGGTTGCCATAAATGACCTTGCGGATACCAGAACTTTAGCACACCTACTCAAATACGATAGCATACATGGGGTTTTTGATGGAAAAATCAACCATACGGCAGATGCAATCACGGTCAATGAGAAATCTATCGCCATTTCAAACCAATTGCGGCCTGAAAACATCAATTGGTCGTTACATGGCGTTGATCTTGTTGTTGAAGCAACAGGAAAGTTTAAAACAAGGGAAAAATTGGCCCATCATCTTAAAAATGGGGCAAAAAAGGTAATTTTGTCTGTTCCACCTGTTGAAGATGATATCAAAATGATCGTTATTGGTATAAACGATGGCATTTTACAGTCTGGAGATGATATTATCTCAAACGCTTCTTGTACTACGAACAATGCGGCACCCATGATAAAGGTGATCAATGAGCTTTGTGGCATAGAACAAGCCTATATCACAACAATACATTCATACACAGCGGACCAAAGCCTTCACGACCAACCACACCATGATCTGCGAAGGGCTCGGGGAGCATCGCAATCGATAATTCCAACCACTACGGGAGCTGCTAAGGCTTTGACCCGTATTTTTCCCGAACTTGCCGATGTAATAGGAGGCTGTGGTATCCGAGTGCCTGTACCTAACGGTTCACTGACGGATATTACATTCAATGTTAAAAGGCCAACAAGCATTCAAGAAATTAATGATACTTTTAAGCTGGTTTCAAAAAATGAGCTAAGAAACGTGCTTTTTTATACAGAAGACCCAATAGTATCAGTCGACATAAACAATAGTTGTCATTCTTGTACGTTTGATTCTCAGATGACCTCCGTAATAGGGAAAATGGTCAAAATCATAGGTTGGTATGACAACGAAACGGGATATAGTAGTAGAATCATAGATCTTATCAATTTACTGATCCGTAAAAAATACATTTGAAATTTTCTTTTAAACATATAAAAAGCAAAACTAGCCTTGTGATATGGGTCTTTTTGACTTGCGTTCATGTATCGCAAGGCCAGAAGCTTGACTCTACGGCACAAAAGTTAGATTCTCTTGGAAGGGATTTGACATATTATTTTGATGAAGCACGAATACTGAAGAACCAAAACAAATTGGATCTAGCCATCAAGTCTGTAGAAAAGGCTGCTGAATTGGCCGAAGTAAATGATGATGTCAAAGCGCTTATCGACAGTTATAATAAATTTGCCTTGCTCTATTTAGAATTGGGTAAGGATCAAGATAGGGCGCTATTCTTCTTAGATCGGGCGAAAACATTGCTGAAAGATGTTGAATATCCTTATGGTAATGCCATCTATAGGTATGTCGACGCCCTAGTGCTCTTTAAAAATGAAAAGAGCTTTCAGGCATTATTAGTGCTAGAGCAGGCAAAACAATTGAATAATGATCGAAATTTCTTCAATACTATATTATTGGTCGAGGGTGATATTTATACAAGTCTTGAAAAATATGATGTCGCCTCCAAGAATTATAACTCCTTAATCGTTAACACGGATATTTACGAAAAGGAATATCTCGCGACTAGAGCGTATCTGGGTCTAGCCGCATTACATTATAAGACCGAGGAATTCGATGTAAGCGTTGAAAATGCAGAAGAGGCCTTGAAATTAGCAGAGGCCAATAACTTTTTCAAGGAAATATATGATGCAAATGTTCAGCTGACTCAGAGTTATGAAAAATTGGGAAGCTTTGACAATGCTCTTGCAAAAAACAGAGAACTTTTAAAAATCAAAGATTCGATTTTCAATATTGAAAAAATTAAGACCGAAACGAAAACTGCGGAAAAAATACAGTTCGAATTCATGGAAGGTCAAATAAAACAACAGGACCAAAAAATCGAAGAGCTTACAGAATCTGAAAATAGATCTGAAGTTGCCGTAATATTGACATCCGCTTTTTTAATCATTATTTCACTTTTGGCAGTTTCATTATACCGAAACAATCAAATCAAGTTAAAGACAAACGACTTATTACAGACCAAGAACAATGAACTTCAGGCCGCTAGAGATGCAGCAATAAGTGCCATGGATGCCAAGACCAACTTCTTGTCAACGGTAAGTCATGAGCTCAGAACACCACTCTATGCAGTTACAGGGCTGACGCATTTGCTTTTAGATGAGAATCCTAGTGAAAATCAAAAGGAACATTTGAAAGCATTGAAATTTTCCGGTGATTACCTACTTAATTTTATCAATGACATTTTGCAGATCAATAAAATCGATGCCGATAAATTAGAGCCTCTCAATATTGATTTCAATCTTAAAAGAACCATTCAAGAAGTAATCGACTCTTTGCAACAAAGTGCAAGTGCAAACAACACCAAAATTATTCTGAATTACGACGAGCAGATACCCAGTCATTTGATGAGTGACCCCATAAAACTGTCGCAGATATTTATGAACTTGGTAGGTAATGCCCTTAAATTCACTAAAGACGGGGAGGTACGGGTTGTTGCCAAGTTACTGAAGAAGGAAGAGGAAGATGTGACCTTGTACTTTGAGGTATCCGATACAGGTATAGGAATTTCGAAGGAAAGACAGCAGAGCATCTTTGAAGGCTTTGAACAAGGGTCTATCCAAATCAATCGTGAATATGGAGGAACCGGACTTGGATTGACCATAGTTAAAAGTCTGTTGGGTCTATTTGATAGTACAATTCAATTGGAAAGTGAGCCAGGCAAAGGGAGTTCTTTCTTTTTCGAACTTGATTTGAAAAGCAAAGACAGCTTGGTCGATGATATTCCTTTTGAAATTACACAACAAGACTTTGATTTAAAGGGGTTACATCTTATGATTGTGGAAGACAACAAAATAAATCAGGTCATCACCAAGAAAATGTTGACCAAGAGGGAGATAACTAGTGATATTGCCAATAATGGTATGGAAGCCGTGGAACTGGCGCGAACCAACAAGTACGATGCTATTTTAATGGATATTCATATGCCGGGTATTAGTGGTGAAGAAGCG
>JARFRH010000138.1 GCA_029287355.1 Maribacter sp.
AAGAGACAGGTGAAGAGACGATAACGCGTATGCAAGCCCATTTGAGGCTTTTATTAAATGGAATTGTTGAAAATCCGGAGCAGTCAATTTCAGATATTTTGATGATTACGGATGCCGAAAAGCAACTATTTTTTCCTGAGCCGTATGAACATGTGCATTTTGAAAAAATGCCCAAAAGCATTTCGGCCCTAATTGATCAGGCAAGTATAAATTTTGCATCGAAAAATGCACTGGTTTTTAAGGATAAGACTATTTCATATGAAGAATTGAATAAAAAAGCGGAAAACCTAGCCAATCATATTTTGGAACAAAAAGGTGCTCATGGTCGAATAATCGCACTTTGCATTGATCGATCTCTTGAGATGATTATCGGGATGTTGGGCATCTTAAAGGCGGGCTATGCCTATTTACCGTTAGATCCAGCATATCCTTCACAACGCATAAATTTTATGTTGACCGATGCAAATGTAGACATGATATTGACCAATGGCACAACCGTGTTAAAAATGGAAAGTGCACGGGCAACACATATCAATATGGAGGAGGTTGATTTGAACGTTAGTCAAGATAACCCCTTGCCAGAGATTCAACCCGAAGATTTGGCCTATGTCATCTATACATCGGGAAGTACCGGACAACCTAAAGGGGTGCCTATTTCACATGGGAACATTATAAACTCGACCCTGGGCCGAACCGAGTTTTATGGCAAAAACCCAAAGAGCTTTCTTTTACTTTCCTCCTTATCATTCGATAGCTCTAAAGCAGGCATCTTTTGGACACTCTGCACTGGGGGTACTTTGGTGATTTCCGAAAAGAGAATTGAACAGGATATCGACTTATTATCCCATACTATTCAAAAAAACAAAGTAAGTCATACGCTAATGCTTCCCTCCTTGTATAGTCTTTTATTAGATCATGCCAGTATAAATGCGCTTGAAAGTCTTGAGGTGATTATGGTTGCGGGAGAGGCTTGTTCTCCATTAGTATGCAATAAACATTTTGATACCTTGCCATCAGTTGCACTTTATAATGAGTACGGACCCACTGAAGCCACAGTCTGGTGCGTGGCACATAAGATTGAAAAAGAAGATGGTGTAGGTCCAATTCCCATTGGAAAACCAGTAGCCAATACCCAAATACATATATTAAATGATGACTTGGACCATGTGCCATATGGTACGGTAGGTGAGTTATGTATAAGCGGGCCAGGGCTGACCAAGGGTTACCTTAACGGCCCTTCTAATAATAACACAAGTTTTGCCGAAATCAGGCTTAAGCCCGAGGCTAGTCTCACAAGACGAATCTATCGTACTGGGGATTTGGCGCGCTATGGTAAAAATGGCAATATTGAGTTTTTAGGAAGAAAAGACCAACAAGTCAAAGTCCGTGGTTTTAGGATAGAACTTGACGAAATTGAAAAAGCTATTTTAGATAGTAGTACGGTCGAGCAAGTTGTAGTTACTATCGAAGGAGGTGAAAGTAAACTAATGGGGAAAGAATTTGACGAGATCAAAACGGATACACTCTTGCAAATTGCCGAAAAAAGTATAGGTATTGATGGTATCGAAGAGTTGTTGAACGGAATAGAAAATCACAGTGATACGCAGCTTGAATACTTAATGGGGAACTTATAAAATAGCAGCCTTGTAATTGGGTTTTCAATATTATACATATAGGATTGCCTAAATGATGAAACGATAAAATGATACAGTCTGAATTATATAGTCGAATGGAAAACTTGTCTGAGGTCGGCAAGAAATTGTTCGTACTCAAATTAGAGCAATCCCTAAAGACGAAGAAAACCGAAGTTCATGATTCTTCCAGTAAACGCCTGGTTGCCTATGTAAGGGGCAAGGAGGGATTTAATGAAGCCACACTAAGGACATTTTTAGCAGATCATCTTCCAGATTTCATGATTCCGAGTTCTATCATAACTATTGATGAATTTCCCACCCTGCCCAATGGTAAGGTAGATAAGAAAGTGCTTTCCAATTTTAAAAAGAAAGCTACCGGGATACCCGTTAAATCGGTCTCGGCGCTTTCGGAAACCGAAATTAAGCTGAAGGGCATTTGGGAAGAAGTATTAAATACGAGGCCCATTACAGTGGATGATAATTTTTTTGAAATTGGGGGTGATTCCATACGGAGCATTCAAGTAATTGCCAAGTCCCGTAAAATGGGTGCGATGGTTTCCCCAAATCAGTTATTCGAGCATCAAACCATCGCGGAGCTTGCTAAAAGTATAGATAAAAAGACCAACATAGAAGAGAAATGGGAATATATTGCGGCCATAAGAAAAGGCGGAATGAAGAAGCCTCTTTTTTGTATTCATTCAGGTGGAGGTCATGTGTTTTTCTACGGATTGTTAAAAGACTATTTAAAAGAGGGTAGGCCAATTTATGCCGTTCAGCCTTCTGGGCTCTACAGAAATGAAAAAATTCACATGATCGTAGAAGAAATGACCAAAGACTATCTCAGTGCTATTCGAGAGATACAGCCTCACGGCCCATATAATATTTTGGTGTATTGTTTCAGTACCTCGGTCGGCAATGAAATGTCAAAACTCTTGGAGAAAGCAGGTGAAGAAATCAATATCATTGTTATGGATACCATGGCTTCTCCTTGGAATGCCACGGACAACGAGGCCATGAAAGTGCGTATGCTGTCTTTTATGAAAAGAATTTTTATGTCTCCAATGAAGACCATAAAAATGTTTATTGAAGATAGAATCTATCTATTCGAGGCCGTTTTTGTGAAATTTTTCGGGAAGGATCATCAGAAAGAGCTGGAAAGGCTCAAGGCAAATCTGAGGAGAATGAGTGTGGATTACACTTGGGAAAAACACCAGGGAAAGGTTTCATTGATTTTGACTAAAAAGCCAGATGAAAAATTTCAGGAATTTATTGTGGAATCTTGGAAAAAGTATGCCTTGGGGGGTGTTAAAATCTACCCAACAAAGGGCAATCATACGACCTTATTCAAAGAGCCCGATATTCAATATGTAGCTGAGAAAATTGACGAATGTATAGTTGATTAATAGGTTGAATGCCGCTTAAATTTTATATCGATATGACGGAAAATAATTATTGCTTCCATTATTCTTGGCCTTAATTAATTCGCGATACACGTTCTCATCCACAATATACTTCCAGATTTTGAATTTTTTGAAATCTTTCGAAAAGGTAGACTTGAACTGAAAGAGAGAATCTTCGGAACCAGCAAGCCCACCACCTAAATTCATGAAATCATAGGTCTCCTTTGTACCCTGTTCCCTCGCCTCGTCCAAAATCAATCTCAGGGGATTCAAATGCATATATTTCGTAAGAGTTCCGGAAAGGTGATAGTGTATTAACTTGTTTTTTTTCATCATTATCGCACCGGATATGATTTGGCCAGTTTCCTTTAGTACTGCATAAATGACCTCTGTCTCGAAATCCTTCGTTTTGATGATATCAAGAAAATATTCTTTGGTAAAATAGTATGATTTATTCGCTTTTACCCTATCCATATTCTCGTAATACATATCCCTGAAAGTCAAGATATCTTGCTCGTCAAGGCTTTTTTTGATATCACAATGTCTTTTGGCTTTATTTATATACCTCTTCGTTATTTTAGAATAACCCGCGCGCTGTTTCTGAAGCTCCGTACTAAGGTCGATTTGAATGACATTGCCTAATACCTCGATGTCTCCTAAATTCGATATGGCATTTTCTTGATTGGCAATAAATGGATTCAACCTTGTGAAAACACATACTATTTTTTGCTTCTTGAAGTATGCTTCAAGTGCTACTTGAAATTTTAGGAAATTTTCGTTTTGCACATTGGAACAAAAAATAGGACCGACATAACCATATGCAGATGTGCAATCGAAATAATCAGACCCAGGAATCGATCTTTTTATGAGGGGCAAAGCGATAATCGCATCGTTGGATCGGTAAACCAACAACATTGCAGTTTCATCCTTCTGCTTTGAAATGGCATGATATTCGAAAGTATGATGACAATCATAGTCTTTGATTTTTGCCAAAACTTCATCCCAATATTTTTTTTCCAATATGGGTTCAATCATGTAGGGGAAATGATTTTGAATTCACAGTTTTTTTGTTAAAGATAGCTATTAATATAAAAATGGGCTTCAATTGTACAAATGGGAGTAGTTTAGAGGAAGAATTTTGTCATTCACCGAATTTTACAAAGCAATGGTCAAAAAAGCGCCCAATCCTATGTTTTGAGGATTTAGATTCAATACCTTTAGGCATAGCCTTGTCAATTATATTAAAAATCAGCTGGTATTCAACCCGCTGTTGTAAAGGCTTGTTAACTTTATACTTTTGAGTGATTTTAATTAAAGCGGATAATGCCTCATATTGCCATAGTAAATAATCTACTTACGGGCCGCCTGTATGCGAGCTTTGAATTGGCATCTCGATTGCAACTAGAAGGGCATACCATTACATACCTATGTCAACCCCGTATTCAACAAAAAATAGAAGAAAACGGATTTACCTGCTTTCCGGTTTCAGAAATTACATTTACATATCAAGACCCAAGACGATTATCTATGCAATCGGGTTGGTTTAAAAAGCTATTGTTTCACTTTAAAAATTGGAACAACCATTACTCAGAAGGTAAAAAAATACTGAAAATAGAAGAACATAAAGAAGTTCTTCGAAAAGTGAACCCTGATCTGATTTTGATTGACTACGAAATGCACGACTTTATTTTCACGGCATTCGAATTAAAGATTCCTACGAAACTTACCACAGATTGGTTTTCAGACAAGATAAGTGTCAACAGTCCATCTGTTAGAACTAGTGTTATTCCAGGAGAAGGTTTGAGTGGCACTAAAATGGGAATAGTCTTTTCATGGTTTGTGATGAGAACTAAAATTTATGGAAGGGTGTTGATTGATAGAATAACCTTTGAAAATTATCGCAGAAGTATATTAAAAAAGTATGCCCAAGAAATCGGTTTTGATACAAGTGGTTTATTGGTTAACACTTTACCTCCGCCTTATAGTTTTAAAAAATTACCAATTATGGCCATGTCCATGTCTGAACTGGAATTTCCTCATAAGCTGGCCAAAAATTTCACTTATATCGGTCCGATGGTATATGAAAACCGTCTGTTTGGAAAGGAGTTTTTAATGAAATGCCAACAATTGGAGGATATCTACAGAATTAAATCTGAAAGCAATAAAAAGCTGATTTACTGCTCAGTTGGTTCTCTTGTTAAAGGGTATTTGCCTTTTCTGAAAAAAGTGATTGATGCCGTAGCGAATGTAGATCACTTGCTGTTGATAATGTCTATTGGGCCAAAAATGAATTTAGAATCATTTGAATATATTCCTAATAATGCATATCTATACAATTGGGTACCTCAGTTAGATGTTCTAAAGAATTCGGATTGTTATATAACACATTGTGGCATCGGCAGTATTCATGAGTGTATTCATCTTAAAGTACCAATGTTATTGTATTCTAGCAAATACGTTGATCAAAATGGCTGTGCTGCAAGAATGTCATATCACGGCTTAGGGATTCGAGGCGATATAGCCCAAGACAGCTCTACTCGAATCAAATCCAATATTGAAACCGTTTTGACAGATGAGATGTTCAAGGTCAACATGAATAGATATCACCGTATTTATTTGGACTATAAAGCCCGTCCCTTGACGCCTCTATTATTCGATTTTTAACGCATATGGGCCCTTTGTAGTTTGATGCATAAGAAACCGGGCATATCGGAGTTACATGATGTCGTGCAGGCATGGTATTGTTCTTTTTCAAAAAATGAAATAGAATCCCTTGAAAAACAACCAAAAGAAGATCTGTCAAGGGCGTTTTATCGCCGTTGGACCCGAAAGGAATCCTTCGTAAAAGTGAAGGGAAGTGGATTGTCTTTTCCTTTGAACCAATTTAGGGTTACCATGAACAGTGATGAACACGCCACTTTATAGGAAACCAAAATGGAATAGTGCCGAAAAATTGAATTGGAGCTTGTTTTCCTTTATCCCTGGAGAAGAATAGATTTAGGCAGTTTCGCGGTGTAAAAAGATAAGCTCGGTCAAGTATTTTTCCTGGGATGAGAAAATGGTTCAATTCTATTAAACAATAAACCTGATTTTTTCTGGTCAAAAAGCGAACAATAAATCTCCTCTGTATCGATGAATAGTGATAAATAAACGAAGAAGGGGATCCTAGTAAACGACATGATTCCAAATTTAGTACTTTTAGGATTATTATCCCTTTATAATTTTTAGGTTCGCCTATTAAACAATTACCCTTTTTTCGGGGCATATCAAAACGTTATGACTAGAAGAATTACGTCAATTACCTTCCTCTTAATCGCACTTATTTTATTTAACTACCAAAGTTAGAAAAATGCCTCATATTGCCATAGTAACAGGTCTCCTTACGGGCCGCATACATGCGAGTTTTGAATTGGCATCACGTCTTCAAAAAGAAGGGCACACCATTACCTACCTCTGTCAACCTAGTTCTCAGGAAAAAATTGAGGAAAATGGGTTTACCTGTGTTCCCGTTCCTGCAATAACCTTTGACTATACATACCCGAAGCGTTCAAGAATGGAATCTTCTTGGTTCAAGAAATTTATATTTCACTTTAAGCATTTAAAACATCATTATTCTCATGGTGAGAAAATCTTGAATTTAGAGGGGCATAAAGAAAAGTTAAGACAAGTTGATCCAGATTTGATTTTAGTTGATACTGAAATCCATGATCTTATTTTTACGGCTTGGGAGTTGAAAATCCCAATAAAGTTAATGACCACTTGGTTTTCCGATACCATAAGTTTAAAAAACCCATCGATCCGAACCACTATCGTACCTGGGGTAGGCTTCAGGGGTACTAACCTTGGTATTTTTTGGTCATGGTTGATCATGCGGTTGAAAATCCATGGAAGAGTTTTAATTAATAGGTTAAAATTTGAACATTACCGAAGATGGGTGATTACGTCTTACGCAAAAAAAATAGGATTTAATAGTAGCGAATTATTGATAAATACCTTACCACCTCTTTTTAGCTTTAAGAAATTACCAACGGTTACCATGGCCATGTCCGAACTCGAATTCCCACATGTAATACCTGGGAATATTATCTATGTTGGTGCGATGGTTCATGAGAATCGAAGTGATAATATTGAGATTTCAGCAGATAGTAATGAGCTAGATAGTATCGTGAAAAATGTAGTTGAACTGGATAAAAAGTTGATTTATTGTTCGGTCGGATCGTTGGCGAAAGGGCATTTACCATTCATTAAAAATGTCATCGAGGCTATTTCCGAGGAGGAAAACTGGCATCTCATTTTATCAATAGGTCCAAAAATGGATATGAGAGATTTTTCTAATCTTCCCAAAAATGTGAGTATATTTAACTGGGTGCCTCAATTGGATGTCTTAAAGCATACGGACTGTTGCATAACGCATTGCGGAATAAACAGCATCAATGAATGTATCCATCATAAAGTTCCGATGCTATTATACTCTGGAAAATATACGGACGAAAATGGTAATGCTGCAAGAATGGCGTATCATGGTTTGGGAGTCAGAGGTGATATTAACAAAGATGACTCAGCTACGATCAGAGCAAATCTTGAACAAGTTTTGAATGGCGAGGTTTACAAAGTGAACTTAAACAAGTTTCATAGTATTTATTTACATTATAAAGTGCGGACAATGACTCCGCAATTATTCGATTTTTAAAAGAATCATCTATTTGTAGTTTGCTAAAAAGAAAGCCAGATATAACAGAGTTGAATGACGTTGCACATGTATGGTATTGTGCTTTTTCTAAGAGTCAGTCCAAACTACCGGAATTTGAATTGCTCCTTTCCAAAGATGAAAAAAAAAGAGCAGCCAATTTTAAATTCAAGAAAGATAGAAATAGCTATATAATTTCTAGGGGAATTTTAAGAGCGCTTCTTGGAAGCTATTTAGGGCTAAGTCCTACCGAAATAGAGTTTGAATACACCTCCTATGGTAAACCATATCTATCACATAACCCTTTAAACTTCAATGTTTCCCACTCAGGTGACATGGCGGCATTCGCCTTTTTTCTGGAATCGGAAATTGGTGTTGATATAGAAAAGATAAAAGATGATTTCGATGCATTGGAATTAGCTCGGCACTTCTTTTCAAAAAATGAAATAGAATCCCTTGAAAAACAACCAAGAGCAGAACTATCAAGAGCCTTTTATCGTTGTTGGACCCGCAAGGAATCGATTATCAAAGCGGAGGGCAGTGGACTCTCCTTCCCCTTGAACAAATTTACGGTTTCATTGGATAATGATCATCAAGCCACTTTAGCGGCAACTGATTGGGAAGCTACTGAAAAATCCAAATGGAGTTTGTTCTCTTTCGTTCCACAAGAACACTATATTATGGCAATAGCGACACGTAAAAAAAATACAACTGTACAGTATTTTAATTGGCATACTATTCAAGTATAGCTAGTTTTTTTAATCAAAATGACTTCCGATGAGTATAGGTTGATTCTTTGATAATAAATGTTGGAGCTTTTCATCGGATAGTATGGCCATTTAATCGAAGAAGTACTTTTAGAATAGAAACTCAAAGCGTAATTAAATACTTTAGCCAACTCATCTTCCCCCTTAAAGAATTTTCAAACTTTTGACTAATGCCTAATGGGCATAAGGCCCTATAATCATGCAAAAAACAACTCTATTTTCTTTTCTTTTTGGCGCAATACTTTTTTTTAATCTGGGGCTTGTTCAGGCACAAACACCCACTTTTTCACAAAGCGAATTGAATGGTGTTAATTTTTCTTTCGGAGTCACTTCCATGATGTATGGGCCCGATGGTCGTTTGTATGTCTCCGAGTATCCATCAGGAGCCATAAAAGTATTGAGCATTCAACGCAACGGAGAGGCAAATTTTGAAGTTGCGTCCATTGAGATTCTCGACGGAATACAAACCATGGCCGATCATAACGATGATGGTACGCTGCATACCAGTACCAATAGACAAGTTACTGGCCTTACCGTTGCCGGAACTACCGCCAATCCGATTGTTTATGTCTCTTCAAGTGATGTCCGTATTGGCTCAGGAGAAGGTGGGGGTAACGGCGATGTAGGGCTGGATACGAATTCTGGGGTTCTTACCAGATTTACTTGGAACGGTAGTTCTTGGGATGTTGTTGATTTGGTAAGGGGCCTTCCAAGATCAGAGGAAAACCATTCGACCAATGGCTTAGAGCTTACTACGATTAATGGCACCAAATATCTCATCGTCGCTTCGGGTGGTTTTACAAACGCGGGGGGACCTTCAACAAATTTCGTCTATTCTTGTGAGTATGCACTTTCCGGGGCTATACTGTCCATCGACCTTGATGCAATAAACGCATTACCGATTTTATCGGATAATGGTAGAAATTACATTTATGATCTTCCTACCCTTGATGACCCGACTAGAGCCAATGCAAATGGCATCACGGATCCAGATGATGGTGACTATGACGGCATCGACGTGAATGATCCCTTTGGCGGGAATGACGGATTAAATCAAGCGATAGAAGTACCAGGCGGACCAGTACAAATATTCTCTCCGGGATATAGGAATGCCTACGATTTGGTAGTGACCGATAATGGAGCACTTTATGTAACCGATAACGGTGCGAATCCAGGTTGGGGTGGTTTTCCTGTAAACGAAGGAGGAGGTTCCGCAACAAATAACTATGATGTTAATGAGCCTGGTAGCCAGTCTTTGTCAGGTGACGAACAAGTTGACAATCTTGACCATTTGGAACTAGTGACAAATAGTCTTCAAACTTATGTGCCAGGAAGCTTCTATGGTGGCCACCCGAATCCGACAAGGGCGAATCCAAATGGGTCGGGGCTTTATGTTGCACCAGGATTGAATGGCAATGCCGGTGCTGTTTTCAGAACGCTGATTTATGATCCTGATGGTTCAAGAGGAACAGGTTACACAACCGATGCCAGTATTGCCCTTCCTGCGAACTGGCCTCCGGTTTCAGCGGCAAATACCATTGAGGGTGATTGGCGAGGACCGGGAACAAACAATCCTGATGGCCCAAATGATAACCCGATTGCCATATGGGGTACCAATACCAATGGAATCGACGAATATACGGCCTCTAATTTTGGTGGAGTGATGCAGGGCGATCTTCTGGCCGGTCATAGTGCGGGAAACATACGCAGGGCACAGTTGAATTCCAATGGAACCTTACAAAACTTAGATCAAACCTTTCTTTCCGGTATTGGAGGGAATGCCCTAGGCATTACCTGTAACGGCGATATGGATATCTTTCCCGGAACAATATGGGCAGGTACTTTAAACGGAAAAATCGTAGTCTTCGAACCTACAGATGCCGTTATTTGCATTAACCCTAGTGACAGTGGTTATGACGCCAATGCGGATTATGACAATGACGGTTATACGAATCAAGATGAAGAGGACAATGGTACCGACCCATGTAATGGCGGGTCGCAACCTGATGATTTTGATAAGTCAGCTGGTGCCCCGTTTCAATCCAATTTGAATGATAATGATGATGATGGTGATGGCATCCTCGATGCGGTGGATCCGTTTCAACTTGGTGATCCCAGCGTAACAGGTAGTGATGCCTTTACATTACCAGTGAGTAATGGACTATTCGGCGACCAGCAAGACCTTGGCGGTATTTTCGGCCTTGGAATGACAGGGTTGATGAACAATGGGGACACAGGAGCCAATTGGTTGGATTGGATTGATAGGAGAGATGACCCAAACGATCCTAACCCGAATGATGTTTTAGGAGGAGCAGTCGGTTTGATGACTTCACATATGACTTCAGGTACGGCCTTGGGTTCCACGAATAATCAAGAAAAAGCCTATCAGTATGGGGTACAGGTAAATCAAAATACAGGAATATTTACCGTGACGGGACGTATGGTGAACCTATGTGGCCCACTTCGTTTATATGGAAACACATCTGTGACTGGAGGAGAATTAGGATACTTCATAGGTGATGGTACTCAGAGCAATTATATTAAAATTGTATTGACAACTAATGGTGTTAGTGTTTTACAAGAAGTAAATGATGTTCCCTTGACACCTGTCGAAGTTTCTTTGCCATTATCGAAGCGCCCGAACACATCTATTACGTTTTATTTTGTTGTAAACCCTTCAACAGGAGAGGTTGAGATACAATTTGCATCTGATGGAGGGGTCAAAAATTCAGTTGTGAGTTTAATGGCACAGGGCAGTATTTTGAATGCGCTTCAACAATCGAATCAAGATTTGGCGGTCGGTTTCATTGGAACATCAAATACAACGGGTGTTGAATTAGAAGGTACCTGGGACTTTCTGAATGTCTCCCAAACAAGCCCTGGTTTTGCTTTGCGAATAAATGCGGGAGGTCCAGCTATGGATTATGACGGAGAAAATTTTTCAGCAGACCAATCGTTCATAGGCGGCGCCATATTCGAAAATTCAAAGGCCTTGGTACCGCCTTTGTATCAAACCGAAAGAAGCTCGCCCAGCAAAACCTTTCAATACAGTTTTCCGGTAACCAATGGAAATTATAATGTCATACTCCATTTTGCCGATGTTTATTTTGGAGCTACGGGCGGGGGTCCAGGGGGCATAGGTAGCCGTATTTTTGATGTTAGTATTGAAGGTTCCTTAGTATTGGATAACTACGACATTATCGCAGATGTGGGTTCGGAATCACCGGTTATAAAACTATTCAATACCACTGTAGTTGATGGCTCATTGGAGTTGGATTTCTCTGCCTTGGCGAGTGTTGGTGGTGTTGACCAACCTAAAGTATCCGCAATAGAGGTTACCAAAGTTGTCGTCAATAATAATGAACCGCCAGTTGCTATTGCACAAGCTACACCCTTATCAGGCAATGCTCCTTTGGAGGTTACCTTCACTGGAAGCAATTCAACTGATGATATTGACGTGGTAAGCTATTTATGGGACTTCAAGGATAACAGCCCCACGGTGACCCAACCTAACCCAATACATTCTTTTTCTACAGCAGGAACCTATAATGTTGAATTGACCGTTACTGACGGTGAAGGAAGTACGAATTCCACAACGGTTACGATTGTGGTTAATGACACTAGTTCACCTGATGATATAAGAATAAATGCTGGGGGACCGATGGTTACATTCGACAACAATGAATGGGTAAGCGATGAATTTTTTGTAGGTGGAAGCTCTTTTGCCAATGCCAATGCCCAATTACCCGACCTATATAAATCGGAAAGAAGCTCATCAAGCAAAATGTTTCAATATAACGTCGTTGTTCCTAATGGGAATTATGAGGTGAGACTTCATTTCGCCGAAATTTACTGGGGTGCAACTGGGGGTGGACCCGGCGGTATTGGAAGCAGAATATTTGATGTTCTAGCTGAAGGCTCGATGTTGCTCGATGATTATGATATCATTGCGGATGTTGGTTCAGAGACACCGGTCGTTAAAACATTTGATGTTACGGTGGTAGATGGACAACTTAGCTTGGTATTCGATGCTTTGGGTAGTGATGGAGTGGATCAACCCAAAGTTTCCGCCATTGAGGTTGTATCGGGCGGTTCGTTCGCTCCAATAGTGGTTCAGCCTATTGAAGACCAAAACAATATTGTCAACGATGTTGTAGGTAGTCTTGGTGTATCAGCGTCTGGCGGAGATATCAATACCAATTTTCTATTTGAAATTTCTGGACAACCAGATGGCATTCAAATTGAACCGACCAATGGTTTAATTTATGGAACCATAGTTTCCAATTCAGCCACGGGGGGCATCAATAATGATGGTATACACAATGTAACTGTTAGTGTAGCAAAACCAGGTTCTGCAACTGTGAATGTAAACTTCGTTTGGACCATCACCAATTTGGTTTCGTGTACGTGGAACGATTTATCTGATCCAAGCCAAGGTCGATTTGAGTCATTGAGTCGGATTGTAGGAGATAAATTGTATATGATAGGCGGGTGGATTCCTGGAAGTCCGACACTCATAGCTTCAAATCAGAACGAAATATATGATATCACAAATGACTCATGGAGTTTAGGTGCACCAATGCCTATACCAGTCACACATATGGGAAATGCTGTCGTGGGCAATGAGATATGGTCGGTTGGCGGGTTTGCTGGTAATGACCCCGGCGTAATCACGGATGTGGTCCAGATTTATAATACAACCACCAACACTTGGCGCACGGGTCCGAGTTTGCCTGTACCTACCGGTTCTGGAGCGTTAGCTTTAAATAATAATAAGTTATACTTTTTTGGAGGATTAGCGGCCGACAGGCAAACCGATGTGGGGAATCATTATGTACTTGATCTTGGTAACCTTGGTGCAGGTTGGACGACAGCGGCTTCATTGCCGAATCCAAGAAACCACCTCAGTGCGGAGAGCGTGAATGGTTTGGTATATGCGATAGGCGGACAGTACGGTCATGATGTCACGACTCAGGATACAAAATTACTTCATGTTTATGATCCAAGTACGAACCAATGGACCAACCTTGCGGACCTTCCCGAGGAACGCTCACATTTTGAACCTGGCACCTCGGTTCATAATGGTAAAATAATTATCGCAGGTGGTAGAAATGGAAACAACGTTTTTGATCAAGTCACACAATATGATCCTCAGCTAAATACTTGGTCTGAACTTTGCACTTTACCCGTAGAGCTCATAGCACCAACAGCTAAAGTATTTGGAGATAGGTTAATTGTTACCGGAGGCAGCCTTGACGGCTTTCTTAATATTTCTAACGAGACCATATGGCTGCAATTAGTACAGGATGTATCACAGTACACATGGGTCGATAAAAATGAAAATGAAAACTACTTAGGGCGTCACGAATGTAATTTTGTACAAGTAGGTGACCAATTTTACCTGATGGGTGGTAGAGAGACCGATGTAGTGGAGCGATATGACTATTCTTCGGACACATGGACAGCGCTTGGTTCAGCACCGAAATTTTTCAGCCATTTTCAAGCTATCGAGTACCAGGGACTGGTTTGGGTAATCGGGGCAATCGAAGGAGGTAATTATCCATATGACACCCCGAATAACCATATATGGATGTATGACCCACTAACGGATGACTGGATACAAGGCCCTGAAATTCCAGCAGAAAGAGTTCGAGGTTCTACTGGTGCCGTTCTTTATAATGATAAGTTTTATATCGTTGGAGGAAATACCAATGGTCATGCAGGGGGCTATGTGAGCTGGTTTGATGAGTTTGATCCTGCCACGGGTACCTGGTTAACTTTGGATTCCGCTCCAAGGGCAAGAGACCATTTTCATGCCGTTCTTGTAGGGGATAAGATGTACGCCATTGGCGGCCGTCAAACAGGTGACCCTGGCGATAGCAATCAGACACCTACTGAACTTGGAAAACCCCTCGTTGCCGAAGTTGATGTTTATGATTTTTCCACAGGTTTGTGGACTACATTACCAAGTAATCAAAATATACCTACTCCTAGGGCTGGACCTGCAGCCGTTAATTTCAATAACAAAGTTGTGGTTATAGGGGGCGAGGTATATCAAGAAACAGTTGATGGTGTTTATACAACGGGTGCTGTAAAAGTTTCTGAAGAATTTGATCCTAATACTGGTGTGTGGACACGTATGCCTGACCTGAACTATCAAAGACATGGGCATCAAGCAATAGTTTCGGGTAATGGTATTCATGCCATCGCGGGATCACCTATTTATGGAGGTGCAACTCAAAAGAATATGGAGTACTTTGGAGAAGATAGCCCTGTTGGCTCAGCTATTTCTCCAAGCAGTCTTTCAGCTCCTACCGATTTGGTTTTTGGAAATAATACTGTTCAAGATGTTTCTCTTGATGTTTCTGGCGGTGATACCGGCATTTGGATTCGATCAATGGAGATCACCGGTCCTAACGCCGCCGATTTCATTATGACGACCAGCATTTTATCGAATACCTTACTGAAGGCAAATTCGACAAACCCTTTTGGGATTCAAGATACTGGTTCAGGAGGAGGTAGAGGCGCCGTGCTAACCATTGAATATGGGGTAAGTTCTTCATTACAAATTAATTTGACTACTACTGCTTCCTGTGGCTGGAATGATTTGACGGATTCGAATTTAGGCCGTTTCGAAACGAGGAGCGAAAAGTTGGGAGACAAACTCTATATATTTGGTGGTTGGCTGCCAGGCATTCTTGTGGCGGAACAGGTAGAGATCTACGATACGTCTAATGATACTTGGAGCTTTGGTGCGCCCATGCCCGTACCCGTAACCCATATGGGAAGTGCCGTGGTTGGGAACGAAATCTGGATTATCGGCGGTTTCGCTGGTGACGACCCGGCTCCCCCGACCCAGGCCGTACAGATTTACGATACGGTAACCAATACCTGGAGTACTGGCCCAGACCTCCCCAACCTATATGCTTCGGGCGCCGCGACCTTGAACGGTAACAAGATCCATTATTTCGGTGGTCTTTTGCCCGATAGACAGACAGATGTCGGGGACCACTATGTGCTGGACCTTGCCAATATCGATGGTGGCTGGTCGACTGCGGCCCCTATGCCTAACCCGAGGAATCACCATAGTGCGGAAAGCGTTAATGGCATCGTTTATGCCATTGGCGGGCAATTCGGTCACGATACTTCAAAACAGTTCACAAAACTCCTCCATGCATATGATCCGAACACCGATCAATGGACTAATCTATCGGACCTTCCCGCGGAGCGATCACATTTTGAACCAGGTACGACAGTACACAACGGAAAGATTATCATAGCCGGTGGTCAACAAAGCAGTTCAATCTTAAATGAGGTCACGAAATACGACCCCCAGCTAGATGTGTGGACAGAGCTTTGCACGCTTCCGGAAAATCTTTTTGCACCTGTTGCACAGGTGTTCGGCGATAGGCTTATCGTATCAAGCGGCGGAGTTGACGGATTCAGCAATCTAACACTCTCAACAAGATGGCTGCAATTGGAGGCAGAGGAATCCCATCCACCAATTACCTTGGATCAAGTAGCGAATAAGTTCAATGATGAATTAGAAAATATTGGCACTATAGCTATTACTGCTAGTGGTGGGAATCTTTATGATATTTTCACATTTGGAATATCAGGTCAACCTACCGGTATTACCATAAATGCTGCAAGTGGAGTTGTTACTGGAACAATAGGGGCGAATGCAGCTTCTGGAGGAACGAACAATGACGGAGTTTATTCGGTTACAATATCGGCAAGTAAGTTAGATTCTCAAAGCACGACCATGCAATTTCAATGGACTGTTTCGGAACCCGCTGCTGGGATTGTATGGCTGGAGGATTTTGAGGATCTGACCAATGGAGCGACCGCTGACAATGGGTCAACGGCCTGGAGTTCGGTCAGGGATGCAGGTACCTTCGCAGTTTCAAATGGCACCTTTTTGACTAATGGAAACAGTGCTTCTCCAGGAGTATGGACCTCCGAGGTAATTTCGATCAATGGAACGATTTCGATTTCGATGGATGTGGACGATGCGGACAATAACAAGGAGCCTGCGGATTTCGTGAGGGCATACTATATTCTTGACGGTGGTCCTCAGGTACTCTTCGGATCGGTAGTCGATGATATTTCAGCTCAGACTTTTACGATATCCGGCTTATCGGGCAGTACGGTGCAGATTATTGTGGAAACCGATGTGAGTACTTCCACTGAGATCTATACGATCGATAATGTTACCGTGTCCGGCGATTCTACAGGTGCCACGGAATATAATCTGACGGTCGATAACGGAATGGGTGATGGAAGTTATGAAGCTGGCACGGTGGTGAGCATCGTTGCGGACGGTGCTCCATCTGGTCAAGAGTTCGATATTTGGACAGGTGATGTTGCTGGTATTTCTGATGTGAACAGCCTGTCGACCACCATTACTATGCCTTCATCGAATATCCTTGTTACCGCATCCTACCGTGATATACAGACCAGTGGGGTTCTTTGGCTGGAAGATTTCGAGGACCTTGCCAATGGGGCTACTTCCGACAATGGGGCGACGGCATGGACTTCTATTCGGAATTCTGGTACATTCGAAGTATCCAATGGTGCCTTTTTGACTCATGATTTTAGTTCGACACCTGGTATATGGACTTCCGAGGTGATTCCAATCAACGGCACTGTATCGCTTTCAATTGATGTCGACGATGCTGATGACAAAAAAGAGCCCAATGATTTTGTAAGGGCTTACTACATTGTTGATGGTGGCCAACAGATACTCTTCGGATCGGTTAGCGATGATATTTCGGCACAGACATTTACCGCCTCTGGCATTACGGGCAGTACTATCCAAATTGTCGTGGAAGCTGTGGTAAGTTATTTTGACGAGTTCTATTTTGTAGATAATGTTACGGTGTTCGGCGAACCAACTGAAACTACGGAGTACAATTTGACGGTCGATAACGGAAGTGGAGATGGACAATACGAATCGGGAACGATGGTGAATATCATTGCGGATGTCGCTCCATCAGGTCAAGAGTTCGATATTTGGACGGGTGATGTCGCTGCTATTTCTGATGTGAACAGCCCGTCGACCACCATTAATATGCCTTCCTCGAATACTATTATTGCAGCAAACTATCGCGTTATGCAGACCGGTGGTGTCATTTGGCTGGAGGATTTCGAGGACCTTTCAAACGGAGCTACCTCTGACAATGGGTCAACGGCTTGGACATCTGTAAGGGATGCAAGTACGTTCGCAGTTTCAAATGGCACCTTTTTGACCAATGGAAACAGTGCTTCTCCAGGAGTATGGACCTCCGAGATAATTTCGATAAGTGGAACGATTTCGATTTCGATGGATGTGGACGATGCGGACAATAACAAGGAGCCTGCGGATTTCGTTAGGGCATACTATGTTCTTGACGGCGGCCCTCAGGTACTCTTCGGATCGGTAGTCGATGATATTTCAGCTCAGACTTTTATGATATCCGGATTATCGGGCAGTACGGTGCAGATTATTGTGGAAACAGATGTGAGTACGATCAGTGAGTTCTATACGATTGATAATATCGCTGTTATTGAAGAAGGAGCTTCGGGTAAAAATTTCAATGGTTTGTCAAAAGTGACGGCGGACGAATTAGCACGTAATGAAACTTTGAAGATGAGTAATGGGAAAGAAATTCTTGAAAATATAGGCGACATCTATATATTTCCTAACCCGTCAAATGGTTTTATTAATGTAAGACTTGCTAATACGAATATCTTGAACATAAGTTTATATGATCTTATGGGGAAACGAGTCCAGAAGTTTAGTGGGTCTGAAATAAATATTTCGAGAGATGGAGTCAAAGTTCCGATTGGAAGTATTAGAAGCGGAGTTTATATGGTTCAATTGGTTTTTGAAAATTTTGACACCAAATACCTAAAAGTTGTAATCCAGAATTAAGAATGTAATCTAATCTACTGTAAATAGAAGCAATTGAACGAGATTGTAAAGATCCAACTTAGTGTTAAAGTTATCTATAAATTGAAAATACGCTCAATTTTCCCTTTACTTCAATTGCCTCTTTTGCCTATATTGTAGCATTGCTTTTTGGGCTTCGGCTATTTATGATTAGTCGTAAGAGCCATTTTTAAAGGTACTGACTCTAATAAACAATCAAAAAAAACACATATGAAAAGACGAGATTTTGTTCAAATGTCCGGCTTGGGGGCAGGGGCATTACTATTACCTACAACCATGATGGGTAACAGTATTGCAGCTGAAGCATTATTAGCTCCTGGTATGGATATTATCGTAAAAAAGCGAATGGCAGACGTTGCGTTGAATACGGCGAAGTCCATGGGTGCAACCTATGCCGATGCACGAATCGGAAGATATTTGAACCAATATGTTTTCACGCGAGAAGATAAAGTTCAGAATGTAGTGAATACAGAGTCTTTCGGGATAGGAATTCGTGTTATCACCAACGGAACATGGGGCTTTGCTTCTACCAACAATGTCACTGAAGATGGAATTAGGAAAGCAACCGAACAAGCCGTTGCTATTGCAAAGGCAAACTCGAAATTTCAGAAAGAACCCGTAGTTTTGGCTCCCGTATCCGGGCAAGGTGAAGTCTCTTGGAAGACACCTATTAAAAAGGACTTTAAAGACGTGTCGATATCGGAGAAAGTTGATCTGCTGTTAAACGCAAACGCGGCCGCACTTGCGAATGGTGCCAACTTCGTGAATTCTGCTCTGTTCATGGTGAATGAACAGAAATACTTTGCATCTACGGATGGATCGTATATAGACCAAGATGTACATCGTATTTGGCCTACGTTTGGGGTGACCGCCGTTGACCAGGCTGCTGGTAAATTCAAAACAAGACAGGCGATGAGCGCTCCGATGGGCATGGGCTATGAATATATGGATGGGCTGGCTTCGGAAAAATTAGATGGTGCTGCCGGACTCAAATTGTATCGAAATAGCTATGATATGGTTGAAGATGCCGCTACTGCTGCGAAACAAGCTAAAGAAATGTTAAGCGCTAAATCTGTAGATCCAGGTAAATATGACCTGGTTCTTGAGCCAAACCATTTAGGGTTGACTATTCATGAATCTGTGGGTCACCCTACAGAGTTGGATAGAGTATTGGGCTACGAAGCGAATTATGCGGGTACAAGTTTCGCGACAATCGATAAGTGGAAGTCCAAAGATTTCAAATATGGTAGTGATATTGTAAATATCGTTGCCGACAAAACCCAAGTGGGATCATTGGGTGCTGTAGGATATGATGACGAAGGCGTACCATGCAAACAATGGGATATCATTCGCAATGGTGTCTTGGTCAATTATCAAGCCATACGGGATCAGGTAAAAATGATCGATCAGAATGAATCACATGGTTGCTGTTATGCACAGAGTTGGAATGATGTACAATTTCAAAGAATGCCTAATATCTCGTTAGAGGCTGGAAATGAACCATATTCTGTAAGTGAGATGATTAAAGACGTGGAAAAAGGTATCTATATCGCCGGTCGTGGTTCATATTCCATTGATCAACAACGGTATAACTTCCAATTTGGGGGTACTGTTTTCTACGAGATAAAAAACGGAGAGATTGTTGGTATGTTGAATGATGTTGCATATCAATCGAACACCCAGGAATTTTGGAATTCTTGTGCGAAAATATGCGATAAGAGCGATTACCGATTGTTCGGGTCTTTCTTTGACGGAAAAGGCCAGCCGCCTCAGGTAAGTGCGGTTTCTCATGGCAGTTCTACAACCAGATTTAATGACATTAATGTTATTAATACCGGTAGAACCGTTTAATCCTAGTTTCACGCTAAATAGTAAATACAATGGCAATATATACAGAAGAAGAAGCAAAAAAAATCATGGATAAGGCGATGAGCTTTTCCACGGCTGATGCTTGCGAAATAAATTTAGAAGGTAGCGAGAGCGGAAATATCAGATATGCTAGAAACTCCGTTTCCACAGCTGGTCATCGCTCCAATCAAACTTTGGTGGTGCAGTCCAATTTTGGAAAAAAAATGGGTACCGCAACTATCGACGAATTTGATGATGAATCATTGAAAAGAGTAGTGGCAAGATCCGAGGAATTGGCGAAACTATCTCCAGAGAATCCTGAATTCATGGGGCCACTTGGGCCTCAGGTTTATGATAATGCAATTAACTATTCGGAAGCTACGGCCAATATAACGCCTGAATTTAGGGCAGAGGTGGCCAATAGTAGTATCGAACCTGCGGCTGCAAAAGATGTTACGGCAGCGGGTTTTTTAGATGATTCGGCTGGTTTCAGTGCGATGATCAACTCTAACGGGCTCTTCGCCTATAACAAGGAAACTTTTTTAGAATTTACCGTAACCATGCGTACCAATGATGGAACGGGATCCGGTTGGGTTACGAGAGATGTAAATGACGTAGGCAAATTCGATGCTGAGGAAGCATCAAAAGTGGCATTGGAGAAGGCAATACTATCAAGAGAGGCCAAAGCCATCGAACCCGGAAAATACACGGTAATATTAGAACCTTCTGCAGGTCTTGGCCTTTTGAATGGGCTTGGGCGTTCTATTAATGCCCGTCAAGCGGATGAAGGACGTAGTTTCATGTCAAAAGAGGGTGGAGGTACCAAAATAGGGGAGAAAATTGTTGATGAACGGGTTAACCTTTGGTCAGACCCCTTAAACCCTGAAGTGCCTAGTGCAACTTGGAATGGTGCCGGTCAACCTTTAAAGAAAACCACTTGGCTTGAAAATGGCGTAGTAAAAAATCTGGCTTATAATCGGTTTTGGGCAGAACAAAAAGGCGTCGAACCCGTTCCGTTTCCGAGTAATTTTATAATGGCGGGTGGCGATGCATCGCTAGAGGACTTGATCAAGAGTACCAAAAAAGGAATTCTAGTAACCCGTTTGTGGTACATACGTTCTGTTGATCCACAGACCTTACTCTACACTGGTTTGACTCGTGATGGAACTTTTTACATTGAAGATGGGGCCATTAAATATCCCGTTAAGAATTTTAGATTTAATGAGAGTCCTATCATAATGTTGAATAACCTGGAAACACTAGGTAAACAAGTGCGAGTAGATGGTAATTTGATCCCTTATATGAAAATCAGGGACTTCACGTTCACTAGCTTATCTGATGCTGTTTAACAAAGTATAGTTTATAATTGGACTGGTTGTTTTGATGTTCTCATGACAACCAGTTTTTGATTAAAATTAGTCGCGTCTATTGAGTAACGCCTTCTTCTTTACGAGGTTACAATACGAATCCGGTGATTGGGATGTAGATCAGCGCATGCCTTCTAATCTGTTGAATTCGTTGGTCGAGTACACCACGCTCAAGGTCGACACGCAAGAAAATATTATTACCCTTGCCAGTGATGATATTTACAAATGCCCTTTTTGTTACTTGTCTGGTCATAAGTTGGTACAGTTCACCAATAAGGAAAGGGAGAATTTTGAAAAGTATGTCAACAATGGGGGTTTCGTTTTTGTAGACGATTGCAATCACGATATTGACGGATTATTTGCGAAATCGTTCGAAAGGCAAATGGATGAAATATTCGGGGAAGGCGAATTGAAGAAAATACCCAACAATCATGAAATTTATAATGTGTTTTTTGAATTTGAAGACGGTCCGCCTACAACTTCGCAAGAACTAAATGGTTGGGGAGATGACTTGGTTCATGAATATCTCAAAGCAATTGAAATAAATGGGAGGATTGCAGTTTTATATAGCAACAAGGATTATGGTTGTGAATGGGACTACGATTTTAGGAATAAACGCTGGTATAAAATAGATAACACCCGATTCGGGGTAAATATCGTGATGTACGCGCTTACATCATAATAGGAAAACTATGGAGAAACATTTATTGGAGATACAACAAGAGGTCGAAATCTTGACTCAGAAACTTTCTGATTTAAAAAAGGAAATCGCCAAGGTCATTATTGGGCAAGATGAAACATTAGAGCATTTACTGATAACTTTTTTGGCTGGCGGACATGCCTTATTGGAAGGCGTTCCTGGCTTGGCAAAAACCTTGATGATTAAAACATTGGCTCAAGCTATTGACTTGAACTTCAAACGCATTCAGTTTACACCAGATCTAATGCCCTCCGATATTATCGGGACGGAAATTCTGGAAGAAGATCATACCACGGGTAAAAAATTCTTCGAATTCAATAAGGGTCCGATTTTCGCAAATATCATTTTGGCAGATGAAATCAACCGAACACCCCCGAAAACGCAAGCGGCGCTCTTAGAAGCCATGCAGGAGTTTGAAGTGACTTATTCCGGAAAGACTTATGAATTGGATAGACCTTTCTTTATTCTGGCCACTCAGAATCCTATAGAACAGTCGGGTACATTTCCCTTACCGGAAGCACAGCAAGACAGGTTTCTCTTGTACATCAAAATCGGATATCCCACGGCATCCGAAGAAAACCATATCCTTAAAAATACCACCGGTTCGAAAAAAGAAAAAGTCAATAAAATTTTAACAGGGGAAGAAATAATTCGACTACAAGAATTGGTACGGGAAGTGCCCATTAGCGATGAACTTATTGCTTTTGTAAGTAATGTGGTTCGAGCATCTAGGCCTGAAACCACAAGCAGTAACTACGTCAAAGAATGGGTTAGTTGGGGCGCAGGGCCGAGAGCAGGTCAGGCGATGATACTTACTGCCAAGGCACGAGCGCTACAACAAGGTAGAATCTCGGTAACCTTAGATGATATTAAGCATGTTGCATTCCCGGTATTAAGACATCGTATTCTTGTCAATTTTAAGGCTGAGGCTGAAGGTATCGTTCCGGACGACATTACTGCCCAAATTTTAAAGAACACCATCTTTTCATAGCAATATTATAGGAGTGAAAAAAGACTATCGGCAATTACTACAACCTAAAATCATCAACAGTATCTCCGGTCTATCGTTGATTGCCAGAGTAATCGTTGATGGGTACTTGTCGGGTCCAAATCAAAGTCGAAGGGTAGGAACAGGGCTCGAATTCAGTCAGTATCGAGGTTATGAACCTGGAGATGATCTGCGTCTATTGGATTGGAAAATGCTTGCCCGTTCCGGCAGGTATTATGTCAAGCAAGCCGAAATCGATACCCATATTTATGTCAAATTCATAATCGATGCCAGCAAGTCAATGCAGCATACCGAAGATGGTTTGTCGAAAATGGACTATATAAAAGTGTTG
>JARFRH010000194.1 GCA_029287355.1 Maribacter sp.
TTAAACGTAGTCCCGGAATTAGTCTCGTCGCGAGACCCATGAACAATCCATCGCCCATAATCGAAAAGGCCTGATCCCGATCTCTAGGCAATGGACGATAGGTTACTTTTTTCGATTCTTTCTTTTTGAATTGCGCCCATCTCCATTGATCCACGTGACGGTCCCAATCACCTAAGACCATATCGAACAAGCGAGCCCTAGCATACATCGCAGCATCTACTTCGTACTTTTCATCATCTCGAAGGTTTTCCAGCATTTCATCGGTGCTGATCAATTGATCCGAATACCCATAGCTGGCCAAGTCTCCATGGCCATCACCAGCATGCTCTTCAATCATATACAACGCATTTCCAAAATCAATATTAAAGTCATCTAATGCAGATTGCTTCGGGATATAATATAATTTAGGATTCGTATGGTAGATGCCAATGGCATCGGATAAATCACCAATGGTGAAGGGCGCATAAGGATGTGACCCTGTATAGAAATCTTCAAGTAATTCCTGTACAAAAGTATCTTGCAATTCATCCATTACATACTGCTTTTGAAATACCATGGATTGCAAGTATAATTCAGAGACCTTTCGTTGTGCCCTCATGACGTATTCCTTACCGTTCTCATGACGAAGCCTTAGCGACTTCGATTGATGTCCTCCACCCCTTCGAACAGGTGTTAGCCCTCCGAAAAGTGTATCAAGATTAACTGTTGGTACCGTAACTTCCGTTCCATAATATTTCCGATAACGGTCTCCCCATATGGTTTTGAAAAAACCGCTTTTGTCAATTTCTTCACCTGTATATATCGAAGCCTTAGCCGTTTGAGGAAAAACATCTTCATACTTTTGGGTATGGACCTTTCGCTCAGGTGGAAGCACTTCGGTTTTAAACAAAAATTCTTCTTTAGTATCCTCTTGAACACCATAAAATCGAACTTGCGAAGAACCGTCTTCGTAGATTTCCAAAGTGGCATACCCTCTATTTCCTGTTGAAAATTGGCTGCCGTTCAGTAAACGGGTTACCCCTTTTTTGGCACCCGCACCACTTACGATTTGAGGTGTATTGTGTTCTTTGATGTATTGTAGCGTATGTTCGTGGCCGGAAGCAAAAATGACCTTTTGGGAATATTGGGCCAAGGTCACCATCCGGTCTTTGAATTCGGTGTAGCGTTTGTTAATAAGATCCTCGGGCGAAGCCCCTGATGTTTTGCGAAGTACATTGATTATGCTTCCAATAATAGGCAAGGGCACTTTACTACTACTTGGAAAAATCTGCTGCTTAAATGAAAACTGTCCGCCATGCGGGCCATATGAAAACATAGGGTGGTGCATCGCGATTAAGGTGGTTTTATCCCTATTTTTTTTGATAGCGCCTTCCACTTCTTCCCAAAACTTGGCACGACTTTTAATTTCGCAATTATCATTCATCGTGGGGTGCTTGTCCCAATCGGTTAAATACCATTCGGTGTCTATAACGATAATAGCAAGCTCCTCGGACACCTTCACAACATCAATCGGGCATCCATTTTCTGGCAAAAACGGATTTTTCTGTTTCAACTTTCCTTTGACATACTTTTCTTGTCTATCCAAGCCCTTCAAGCCTTCATTATACCAATCATGGTTACCTGGAATGAATAATGGGCGACCATCATAATTTTCTAAGGTTGCCAATTGTGCATCAAGGTGGTTTTTAGCAGTTGAATAGGCCTTTGTAGCGTCTTTTTTGCTTGGCAATCCTGCCGGGTAGATATTATCCCCAAGAAAAATAGCCGTACTATTTTCATCGGCGGCATTCAACGTATTCTTAAATGATTTCAAAGCAGGATTCAAATCGTTATCAGGGGACAAACCGGCATCACCAATAAGATAAACCGTGTGCACAACGGTCTTGTTGGTCGCAGAATCAGAAGTCAATACACCGTCAATATACTTGGTTTGATAGGTAGCACAGCTACTTAGAATCGCTAGCAAAAGTATTGTCGGGGAATATTTCTTCATAGGAATGTTCTAGAGTCTAAATTTTCGTAATTTGTGGGGGTTCTAACCCGCTATTTATGTTGAATTTACTAGAAAAAACCGAAGCCTTTGTGACCGATTTGTTAACCAATGAATTGGATACCAACTATTTGTACCACAATCTAAAACATACACAACGTGTAGTTAAAAGTACTAAAGAATTATTGAATGCCCACGAGCTTTCTGAAGAAGAAAAAGAGATCTTACTTTTGGCGACTTGGTTGCATGATACTGGCTATACCAAAGGCTCTGATGAACATGAGAAGAATAGCTGCATCATTGCCAAAACCTTTTTGACATCAATAGGTTATGACCCAGTTCTTCAAGAAAAAGTGACTCACCTAATTATGGCTACCAAAAGACATCACGAACCGAAAAACTTGGCCGAAGAGATCATACGAGATGCAGACTCCTCGCATTTTGCTCAAAAAAGCTATTTGGAAACTTCCGAATTTTTGAGGGAAGAACTGTCGTTATTAGGCATAAAAGAATATTCGAACAAAGATTGGTGTGATGCGAACATTACCATGTTTAATAAAGAGCATCAATTTTATACCGATTATGCAAAAGAAAACTGGCAAGAGAAAAAGGAAAAAAACCTCAAAAAAATAGTCAAAGAAAAAAAGACTGTAAAAGAAATTGCCAAAAAAGAGGCCATAAAGGCAAAATACAAAAGTGATAGCCCTGATCGCGGCATACAAACCCTATTTAGGGTTACTTTGAAAAACCATTTGACTTTAAGCGATATTGCAGATACAAAAGCGAACATTCTGCTTTCGGTAAATGCAATTATAATTTCCGTTGCACTTTCCAATCTTATTCCCAAATTGGACAATCCTTCTAATACATATTTGATTTATCCAACAATGATTTTCTTGATATTCAGTGTAGTTTCAATGGTGTTGGCGGTATTGGCAACTAGACCCAATATAACCAGTGGACAATTCACCAAAGAAGATGTAGCCAACAAGAAAGTGAACCTATTATTCTTTGGCAATTTTCACAAAATGAAATTGGCTGAATATGAGTGGGCGATTGGCGAATTGGTTAAAGACAAGGAGTATATTTATACTTCGCTAACTAAGGACCTCTATTTTTTAGGATTGGTCTTGCATAGAAAATATAAGATTCTTCGATTGACCTATGTGATCTTCATGGTAGGAATTGTTGTTTCCGTAATAGCCTTTGCAGTAGCATTCAAGTATTTCGGACCTGAAAGAATGGGGTAAAAAAGGTATTAGCCCTTTAATTCTTCCATCAAATCTTCGTATGTATAGGTCTTCTCTGTCTCTTTGCCTTTTTTGTAAAGTATTTCTGCTCGGATGGCCTTGAGGCCGGAAACACCTTGTAAGCCCTCCAATTCTACGATTTCGATATTATTGGTGAAATATCCTTTCGCTTTCAAGAATTTGATATACCGTAAATACTCTAATTCATCCTTCTTATGTGAATACACGATAGCAAGTTTCCCTTTGTCGGTCAAACGCTCATTGGTGCCCTTGATAAAAGACTTGTCAATACGCTTCTTTATAATCTCATAACGCGCATTGTAGGTTCCGTCAACATCAAATTGTTTTTCGTCCATTCTGAAACGAATAGAAAGCGAGGTATTATACACCAAAATCAAAGAGGCCACATCCAACTGAACAGGCAATTCAGGTTTTAAATTATAGTAGGTATTCTCCATCTCACACATGACCTGTAGTTGCCACAATCGAAGATTATTCAAGTACAAAGGATTAAAGGTTTTATCTCCAACAATAGAATCGCCAATGTACATGTTGTGTTCGACACCATCAGTCTTGAATCGCTCAAAAAAGTGGGGAAACATTTTTTGTGCTTTCACTTGTTTTTTATCAATGACAGCGGCCAATGTTTTATTGATATGCATTACGCTTTCATCGTAATTCTTCCGGTGATCATAATAAGATTCGGTGGTTTCGTTAATTGTAGCATTGTAATTATCCACCATAACCTTTAGTTCTTTATCCCCCTTCTCTAGATGTTTGAAAACGGGTGTCACCTCTTCTTTCACGAAATCAAAAATAGCCTGTTCGGTATGCGTATATAGCACCTCTTTGACCTCATCAATCTGATTGTTCACTTGAAACACCAACTCCTCATAAATTGGTAGTTTATTCTTTTTCCAAGCATGCTCAAGAATATTCTTGATATCGGATAACTGAATCATCAAATCGTATTGAATTGCGGAGTTACGTGCTTGCGAAGAATCCTTAATATCTATCTGACCATATAAGGGATACACATCTTTAAACGAAATTTCCCGAAAAGAAGGTTGATTGCCATTTAGATCATCAATAATAAAGCGCTTCGCCTCCTCTTGAAAGCGCCAGTATACCGAAGAGTGCACTGAAGTACATTCATTCTGAATTATGGCATCGATTAAATTCTCTTCTTCGATTTTTGACCGCAATACCGCAGAGACGATAAACGGCATGACATCCTCAAGCTTGGTGGCATTAACACTATTCAGCTCATTCACTTTAGTAGATGCGATCTCAAGCACACCTAATAGTTCTTCGTTGGCCGCTATGGGGGCAAAAATCGCACTCTTAATACCCTGCTTATACAAACCTTTGTATGGTGCCCTACCTTCTGATATTTTATAATACTTTTCAACATCGGAAATAGCGAAATAGTCATTCTCCTTTAGTAAAACTTTATAAGATCCTTCGCATAATGCATCACCACAAGAGGCATATTCCTGGTCTTGCAGAATGACGCTTTCCATGTTTTGGCCATGTACTTTCTCAAACCGATCTTCCTTCGCGTTATAGGCTACAAAACCCACACGCACTTCTGACAACCTAAAAAATGACTTAAAGGTTTCTTGCAAATTGAACATGAAATTCTCACTACCTCTTTTATCATTGGCAATGAGTCCTGATTTGATTTCCGAAATAGAATGTTCGGTGGTCACATCGAACATATTGGAAATCACAAAACCTTTTGAGATAAAGCTGTTCGGTGGAATTTTTTCTTTCCACAGATCTAAATCATCCCAGTTCTCCAAAAGTTCATCAACATCATCTTGAGTAAGTGCTTTGGCTGCATCCGTTGGAATAAGCTCTAAAAAATCGGCATTGTACAAAATACGATAGTGGTGCATCACCCCATTCGCGTCCGGTATGTCGTAATAATAGGGCCGAGAAAAATCAAGTTTGAAACCATAATAAAAGGTGAGCACAGCAGTGGCGGACATCATATAGTTGATCCCATCCTCTTGGTTGCGAATTACCGGTTCAAAATCAGTGCCCGCTTCCTTGAGTATTTTCCGAAATCGTTTTGATGCATTGAACACGACGTTGCTCCATGGTTGTGAAGCCGTTTTGATTTCATTATTGCTCAACACTTCTGAAAAAGTATCCTCCAAAATAATCTTGATAACCTTTTCGTACTTATCGACAAGTGAAAAATCGTTAAAGCCCTCTCGAAGTTCAGGGTAGGGAGCCTGAGCCTTAAGAACCCGCTGCGCTTTTGATCGCGTAAACGGATCTTTACTCAAGGCCATCTCATCATAGTGCTCCAACAATTTATGGAAGCTTAGGAGTGGCTGAATCGGCATTATCACTTCTTGATTATTCTTCATGGTTCTGATTTGTAGCGAAAATCATTATAAAATTACAAAATTTAACACCGAATTTTGTTAAAGGAAAGCCTAGTGAATAAACAACATACGCCTTTGTTCTTCGGATATTTATCTAAATTTGGGCCATGTCATCGAACTTCAGGTTATCAAGAGCGTACAAAAATGCCAAAACGGTAGCCTTTGATGATTCGTCAAAATTTATACTTTTCAGCGATTGTCACCGTGGGGATAACAGTTTCGCCGATGATTTCGCCAATAATCGCAATATCTATTTCCATGCGCTAAAACATTATTACAACAAAGGTTTTGATTATTGTGAACTGGGAGATGGGGATGAACTTTGGGAGAACACCAACTTCAAATCGATTTTTGAGGCACATAAGAATGTTTTCAAACTGTTGAAACAATTTCATGTTGAAAGCAGATTGCACATGCTTTGGGGAAACCATGATATGGTTTACAAGGATGAGAATTACGTAAAAAAACACTTATGGAGTTATTTCGAACCTATCGAGGAATGTGAAAAAGAACTTTTTCAAGGGATTACCTACAACGAAGGTGTCATCTTAAAACACAGCCATACCCAACAAGAAATCTTCTTGACCCACGGCCACCAAGCCGACTGGTGGAACTATACTTTTTGGCGCTGGGGCCGATTTCTGGTACGGGTACTCTGGAAGCCTTTACAGGTTTGGGGCATTGCAGACCCTACGAGTCCAGCTAAAAACTATACCGAACTTCGAAAAGTAGAGCGCCGTCTTAAGAAATGGATTTTACAGAACAATCTATTGATTACAGTGGTTGGCCATACCCACAGGCCAAGATTTCCGGAACCTGGTGATATTCCATTGTTTAACGATGGTAGTTGTGTACACCCAAGAAGTATTACGGGTATCGAAATAGAGAACGGACAAATCTCCTTGATAAAATGGCATATCGCCACCAATGATGATGGGGTTTTGAAAGTTGACCGTGTACTACTCGAAGGGCCGCAAAAACTATCTGATTATCTGAGAGCACAAAATTGATGGGTACTTCAATTTTACTCCAACTTGAAATTAATGGGTATACTGTACGGTACCGCTACATTTCTGCCTCGTTGTCTACCAGGTGTCATTTGTGGCAAGGCAGCAATAATCCGTGCTGCTTCTTTTTCCAGTGTATTATCGGGCCCGCGCATTCTTATATTGGTGATATGCCCTTTATTATCGATTTTGAACTGAACATGTACCCTCCCTTGAATACCTAGCTCCATAGCCGAAGCTGGATATCTAAAATGCTTTATAATATGCGCTTGCATATGTTTCTGAAAGCAAGCTTTGCGTTCATTATTGGTTTTTATTTCTTCGCAACCTGGATAAATAGGCACATTCTCGATAACTGCAAAGGGTACAGATACTTCTTCTTCTTCTTCCCCAACCTCAACATCATCAACATCCATCGCGTCTTCTATTACCGTTTCTTGACTCATCTCTGTACTTTCGATAATCGTTTCCTCAATCTCTTCAGTATCTTCAACTATCTCGATAATTTCAGGAGCCGCGGGAGGAGGAGGTGGTGGCGCGGTTTTTATCTGTTCTGTAATAGGCACTTCTTCCTTTAAATCTGACTGCACGTCTAACATTTGAACAAAATCTGTGTTGACATCATATGATTTGTGTTCCAACGCCCTCCATGTGATGAAGAGAATTAAGGCCAGGCCGATTACAAAGTAAAGGCCGCTATTGCGATTCAAATCTGCTTCTGGATTCTTTTTTGTTTCCATGGCTGCTATTTTAATTACCTCAAGTTAAAACAGTTAACTCTCAATTAATATGACAAATGTCAGGTCATGAAGGTTGTGTGTTAAATTTTGATGGATTCCAAAATAATTTAATACGAAACACTTTGTTTCTTACCAATAGGCTAGGTCAGCTAGTAAATCTCAAGATATAACGGGCTCGCTTTCATCAGGATTCATAAGGAGCGCCTTATCAAAATCGATACCCTCAATGGGTTTTAGTATTTCCAATTTAGGATCCCAATCTATTCTTCTTCCTAGTTTGTATGACAATCCTGCCATATGCGAAGCAATTGCCTCTTCAAAACCCTCTTTGATTCCACAGCTTACCTTACCTCCATTTCGGGTAGCACTCAACCACTCGCGCATATGTAAAAAAGTCGAATCTACTCTTGCTCCGTTGATATAGGTCCACATCAAGCCCTTATCGGCAAAATACTGTGAGGTTGCAGAAGCAACTGCATCAGGTATCATAGCACCCGGATTATACTGATAGATGGGCACTCCGGGATTCATTTTTTCAGCTTCTACCATTTCCGCATATCGGGTAGAGCGTCCATCTGGCCAGATGGTCAATCGGTTACCGAGTTCCATTGTACCGTCATGGCCCATTAAAACAGTGGGGCGGTTAAAGCCATTGCCAAGCGTAGCGCTGTAGACAAATGTCATACCCTTCTCCTTGCCCTTTTTTTGACTGCTTCCGGTAGTAAAATTGGGAAACTCCATATTCACTTGAAGCACATCTGGCACATTACGACCATCACGATGTGTATAAATACCCCCAGAAGTCATCACAGATTCAGGAATGCCCATGTCAAGAACGCAGTTCAGCCGATCATAATCGTGCGATAACAAATCCCCTGATAACCCGGATCCATAAGCCCACCACTTTCGCCATCGAAAAAAGTGGTTTTTATTAAATGGCACTTTTGGGGCTGAACCCAAGAAAAGATCCCAATCAATAGTCTGGGGACTCGCGTCTGGATGAATGTCATAGTTCCACGCACCGTTATCATCATTTCTGTTCGTATTCGTTTGAATCAATGAAACATGACCAATAGTCCCTTTGCCCATGATATCTTTGGCTGTCTGAAAACTCATGGTTTGTCTATGTTGATGGCCGATCTGCAAAATGGCTTTTGAATTTTTGGCCGCTTCTCTTAGACGATAAGTTTCTTCAACCGTATGGGTCATGGGTTTTTCGACATATACATGAATATTATTTTCAAGCGCATCAATAGTCATCGGTGCATGCCAGTGGTCAGGTGTGGCAATAACCACTGCATCTACATTAGCACTTCGAATCATTTCTTGATGGGTCTTGTATCTTTTGACGATAGTCTCTTTTGTTGAAAATGAGGCTATCGCTTTTTTGGCCCTATAATCGAAGACGTCACAAACCCCCACTAGTTTGATATTTAGTTTTTCTTGGGCTTTAAAGTCTTTTAAAGCGGTATGCTCTTTCCCTTCGGCTTTTGCCTCGCTGGCGGCTATCTCCATCGACTCTATCCACTCTTTGGTAGCAAAACCCATCGCACGGCATAATTGCTCTCCACGTATACCAAAGCCGATAATGCCTACCCTGACAGGTTCGCCTCCTATGCCCTGAACAGCAGGAGGTAATGAAGGTTGAATATTCAATTGTTCCAATATTGCCGAACGTTCTTTTTTCTTTGCTACAGTGCTTGCGGCACCTGCCCACCATACGGCACCTAAAATGGGTATGCCGCCCAAGCCCTTTAGTGCATCTCTTCTAGTCCAAGTCATGATATTTCGGTTTTTGTTAGTTCGTTATTTCTATGGAAAATGCGCTTTAAGCCAAAACGTTCGGCCGTGGGTATCTGAAAAAGTATGATACAGCCGATCAGTTCAATCAGATTCTTATTGATGAACCAATAACTGCCTTCAACATTTAGTTGGGTAAGCCACGGAAAAGCGGGGTGCGCCAGATAATACATTGCCAAAAGCCCAATACCGACTATGGCGCCGATTCTTTCGAAGATGCCCAATAGGAGGGTAATGCCCACAAATATGAGTGCAATTTTATTTCCCCAATCGGCAACACCGATTATTCCTTCGCTACTCAGCCATAAAAAGAATGATTTGAAAGGGCCTTGGGCCGTGGCTAGATATCCGAATGAGGTCCACTCGGGGTTGTAGAGTTTAATGACTCCTTCATATAAAAAGTGCCAGCCTATGAATAGTCGCAACAGTAGCACCGTATCTTTTAAATCCCACTTTATTCTTTTTTTTTCCATTTGAATTGGTTTTAGTCATTTATATTGAACTGATCAGGAGACAATAAATTCGAATATTACGTGGCATTCCGGCGTCAATTATTCCGAGGCAGCAAGACACAGCACTTTCCGGGTAAATTCAATGAATTGAAATTAAAAACGCAAAGCCTTATTTACTATGATAATTATCAGGTTTTGGAAATGGCTTTGGAAAGCCAATGAATTGGGAATATCTTTAAAAACCGCTTGTTGGATATTTTAGTTGTATTTATGTTTTATTTTCATGATTGGATTGAGAGCAAGATTGGAATAAAATACGTTAGGCAGCAAAACCTATAATCTTTTACGAAGCCTGAAGTCTAGAAGCCAAAAGAAAAATCCACCTATTATTGTTAAGTTTATGGCAATTACACCAACTCGAACTTAATTACCACCTGAAAAAATGAAGCACTTCAAGCTTACTGCTTTGCTCTTCGTCCTCATTATTTGTAGCAATTCCAGTGCTCAACAAAAAGACAGCATATTCCTGGAGTATCAAATTGAAGCGTTTTTATTTAAAGGAAAAAATGCGAAAATCGTTTTTCCAAATTTGGAACCCAATGGCCAATGGATTTGGAGGGCACGTTTTTGGGGTCATGAACCCCAGACAGACAAGGCTTTACTTGACAAAGGTTTTCACCTGGTGTATATTGATGTTTCAGATCTATTCGGAAATCAAGAAGCAGTGGAACTGTGGAATGACTTTTACACTCATTGTCGTGAAAAATACGCACTTAACAAAAAGGTGGTTTTGGAAGGAATGAGTCGCGGGGGACTCATCATCTACAACTGGGCAGCACAAAATACCGAGAAAGTGGCTTGCATTTATGCCGATGCCCCCGTTTGTGATATCAAAAGTTGGCCAGGCGGACTATACACTGGAACGGGAAGTGAGAAAGATTGGGAAACCTGCCTTAAAGCACATCAACTCGATACCCAATCCGTATTGGAATATGAAGGTATTCCATTGCACACGAGTGTAAAAGTTGCTAAAGCAGAAATCCCGGTGCTTCATGTATATGGCACTACGGATGAGGTGGTTCCACACGAGGAAAATACCTTACTTTTGGCTAAAACTTTTGAGGAATATGGCGGAAAGATTATATCAATTCCAAAGGAAGGGGTTGGGCATCATCCGCATAGCCTTAAAGATCCAAAACCGATTGTTGATTTTATACTTGAAAATACTCTAAATGAAAACTAACTACATGTCTCTCCGCCTATTTTCCTTTTGTCTTTGTTTTGGGTATTGCCTTCTTCAAGCGCAAACACCCAAAGTCAATCAAGACCGTTTGGAAAATCGGATAATCGAACTTTCAAAATTCGGTCTTCAGGAAAATGGTGAAACAGAACGCGTTGCTTTTAGTGATGCCGATGTTGCGGCGCAAAAATGGGTCGTACAAACGTTAAAGGACTTGGGGCTCGAAGTCCATATAGATTTTGCCGGAAATATTATCGGAAAGCGAGCAGGAATGGATGGATCTTTAAAACCCATTTCTTTCGGCTCGCATATAGATCGCGTTCCCAACGGAGGGAACTATGATGGTTGTGTCGGTTCCATGGCTTCAATCGAAGTTTTAGAAATACTCAACGAAAATGAAATCAAAACCGAACACCCTTTGGAAATTATTATTTTCTCCAATGAGGAAGGTGGTGTTATGGGTAGTCGAGCCATAGCAGGGCATTTGGGAAAGGCTGCCTTAAAAGTGCGGAATTCCACTGGGTTTTCAATGGGAGAAGGCATTATGCGATTGGGTGGCGATACAACACGTATTTCAGAAGTCGCCCGAAAAAAAGATGAAATAGCTGCTTTTTTAGAACTACATATCGAACAAGGGGGTACGCTTGAAAAAGAAAACGTTCAAATTGGAATCGTTGAAGGTATTGTCGGACTCCAATGGTGGGAGGTTGAATTTACAGGTTTTGCCAATCATGCGGGCACCACCCCAATGAACGCTCGTCAAGATGCTTTGTTGGCAGCGGCCAAATTCATTGTGGCCGTCAATGAAGTAACCAACAGTATGGAAGGTGCACAAGTGGGAACCGTAGGCAAAATTCAAGCGAAACCCGGAGCCCCTAATGTGATTCCCGGTAAAGTAGTTACCAGTTTGGAGATTCGCGATTTATCCTCCGAGGTGATTGAAAAAGTATACGATGCGATTAAAACAAGAAGTGACGAAATCGCAAAGGCTTCCAATGTACAGATTGAATACCGGCCTCTAGATACAACCGCCGACCCGGCACTAATGACCGCTGTTATTCAGGATGAGATTGCTCGTTCCGCTAAAAAGCTAGGTCTTTCAACCAAAAGAATGCCAAGTGGCGCAGGCCATGATGCCCAAGATATGGCTTTGATAGCGAATACAGGAATGATTTTCGTGCCCAGTAAAGGGGGTATTAGCCATTCTCCCAAAGAATTTACGGCTGCTAAAGATATGGCCAATGGTGCCAATGTTTTATTGCATACCATTTTGGCTTTGGATAAGAAATTGGATTAATCACCGAACACTATTATGAAAACGCTTTTTAGATTACAAAACTTTTTATTGGTGCTCCTCATTAGCGCTTGTCAACCAAGCGGTGTGGTTTTTCCAGATGCTATATGTATAGAAAACGTATCTGTAATTCAACCTGAAGAGGGATTGATAGAAAATCAAACCGTAATTGTGCAAGGAGAGAAAATCTTTAAAGTTGTTCCATCCGCGGACTTGAATCTGTCCCCAGAAAATCAAATCATTGATGGTAAAGGTAAATACTTGATGCCCGGACTTTGGGATGCCCATGTGCATTTCGCGTATATGGAAGAACTGGCACCGAGTATGTTCGATTTGTTTTTAGGGTATGGCATCACAAGTGTTAGAGACACCGGCGGTAGGATCGACTTTGTAAAAATGTGGAAAGATAAGGCATTGGCAAATCCAAACGATGCACCCAGAGTCATGATAGCAGGCCCTTTGTTAGACGGAATACCTAATGTATATGATGGCAGTACCCCGCAACGCCCACCCCTTTCGGTTGGTTTACCTACCCTTGAGGCGGCGGCTAAGAAAGTAAACGAATTGGATAGTTTGGGTGTTGATTTACTGAAAGCCTATGAAATGCTGACTCCTGAACAATTTGCCCTCATTGCAAAAATGGCGAAGGAAAAAGGACTCAAAGTAACGGGGCATGTGCCTTTAAGCATGGATGTCATAAGCGCCTCGAATGCTGGACTGAGCAGCATGGAGCATATGCGTAATTTAGAATTGTCATGTGCGTCAAATGCCGATGAGCTGTTGCAACAACGCTTAGAACTATTAAAAACCGAAAAAGATAGTGCAGGGGGTATTTTGAGAAGTAAAATTCATGAATTACAAAGGGAAACGGCCGTTAAGAACTATGATGAGATTAAAGCCAAGGAAATCTTGGCGGTGCTGGCCAATAACCAAACCTGGCAAATTCCGACCCTAGCCTTAAGTGCATTTCTCACGAACCGTCATTTTGAACATCCTGAATGGCGAGAAAGTATTACCTTCTTCCCAGAGGTCATTGAACAAGAATGGGAAAAAGCTGCAGTATCCATACAGAAAATGCCTATTACCCCATTTCGAATTCAGTATGCTGAATGGTCTTTAAAAATGGTGAAAAAAATACATGAAACGAAAATAGAAATCATGGCTGGCACCGATTGCCCCATTGCGCTACTTACTCCTGGACTTAGTCTTCACGAAGAATTAGCCATGTTAGTCCAAGCTGGTCTCACACCTTTAGAGGCCATAAAAACGGCAACTGTGAACCCCGCAAAATATTTCAATTTACAGCATGAATTAGGCTTAGTGCAGGAAGGTATGTGGGCAGATTTAATATTGCTTGATGCTAACCCCATTGAAAACATCGCAAATACCAAAAGCATCAATGCCGTAGTAAAGAATGGAAAGTACTTTAATAAACGCCAATTGAATAAAATCCTTAAACGTGACCGAAGTCCTGAGAAGTGAAAAAAGGTATTGATTTCATTTATATTTACTTCCCCAATATCATTATATTAGTTAACTCTTTTTAACCTAAGAACACTCGAAAATGAAAAAAGAACTACTCACTTGCCTATGCTTGTTATTTCTTGCATTCGGATTCTCTCAAACTACCGAAGAAATCGTTGAAGCCATTCAAAAAGAAGCTAACGAAAATTCGCAGTTAGAACCTTTAGCACATCAGTTGATGGATGTTATAGGTCCTCGTTTAGTAGGCACGCCCCAAATGAAAAATGCCCATGATTGGGCGGTTAAAAAGTATGCGGAATGGGGTATTATCGCAGAGAATCAAGAATGGGGTAAATGGAAAGGCTGGCAACGTGGTATCACCCATATCGATTTGGTATCCCCACGTGTGGTCTCGTTAAGTGGAATGCAGTTAGCATGGAGCCCGTCTACAGGAAAGAAAGGAGTTACGGCTCATCTTATTGCCCTACCAATGGTTTCCGATTCTCTGGAATTCGTGAAATGGCTCCCCAAAGTCAAGGGTAAATTCGTCATGGTTTCAATGAATCAACCTACCGGAAGGCCCGATTATAATTGGGAAGAATTCGCTACGGAGGAATCCTTCGAGAAAATGAAAAACGAACGCGATGCACAACAAAAAGAGTGGGGCGAGAATATGAAGAATACGGGCTATACCAGCCGTAACATTAATAAAGCTCTCGAAGCTGCTGGGGCAGTTGGCATCTTACAATCCCGCTGGTCGAATGGCTTTGGAGCAAACAAGATTTTTAGTGCCGGTACCGATAAAATTCCAGCAGTGGATCTTTCCTTAGAAGACTACGGGCTTTTATATCGAATGGTTAAAAACGGTGCGAATCCTCAGATAAAAATAGTCGCAGAATCTGAAGACATGGGTGCAGTACCAACTTTTAACACCATAGCCACCATACCAGGAAAAGAACTACCAGATGAATATGTAATTCTCTCCGCGCATTTTGATTCTTGGGATGGCGCCACAGGTGCAACCGATAACGGTACAGGTACAATAACAATGATGGAAGCCGCTCGTATTCTTAAGAAAATATATCCGAATCCTAAAAGAACGATCATCATCGGACATTGGGGAAGTGAAGAACAAGGCTTAAATGGATCTAGAGCGTTTGTGGAAGACCACCCGGAAATCATTAAAAATATGCAGGCCCTTTTCAATCAAGACAACGGTACGGGTCGCGTTGTGCGTATTTCCGGTCAAGGCTTTTTGCATGCCTATGATTATGTGGGCCGATGGTTGGATGCTGTTCCTGAAGATATTACAAAGCACATTGAAACTACCTTCCCTGGTGCTCCGGGAGGTGGCGGTTCTGACTATGCTTCGTTCGTCGCAGCAGAAGCTCCAGCTTTTTCCTTGAGTTCGCTGAGTTGGAGTTATTGGAACTATACCTGGCACACCAATCTCGACACTTATGATAAAATCGTTTTTGATGATGTGCGCAACAATGCTATACTCACAGCGATTATGGCCTATATGGCAAGTGAAGATCCTGAAAAAACCTCTAGGGAAAAAGCCACTTTAATCGGCAAGAACCCACGTACTGGTGAGCCACGCACTTGGCCAAAACCAAGGTCTCCTGAGCGGAATGGTGGATTGAATTAAAATAAAAACCGCTGTCACATCAAGCGGAGTCGTGATGCCTCGCAACTAAATGGTTCTCGACTCCGCTCGAACTGACAGCAAAGATTAAAAGCAATAAAAATAACCAACCAAATTAAAACCTATGAAAATCGTAAAAATCATATTGATTGTATTGCTCACCCTACCCCTTGCCATGCAATCCCAAAGAAGAAAAAAGAATACACCCCCACCTGTAATTACAGTTCAAGATTCCACGTTCCACGGCCTTAAATGGCGGAATATCGGCCCTCATCGCGGAGGGCGAAGTGTAGCTTCGTCAGGAGTCGTCGGTGAACCCATGACTTATTATATGGGTACCGTTGGTGGGGGCATATATAAAACCGTTGACGACGGTATCACATGGAAAAACGTTTCAGACGGATTTTTAAAAACAGGAACGGTAGGCTCAATCGCTGTTTCAGAAAGTAATCCGAACATCGTAATAGCCGGTATGGGCGAGCATGCCGCGCGTGGGGTCATGACCTCAATGGGTGATGGCGTGTACAAATCTACCGACGCCGGAAAAACATGGAAACATATCGGTTTGGATAAAAGCCGACATATTTCTGATGTGGTTATTCATCCGACAAATCCTGACATTATTTATGTAGCGGTTCAGGGCGCCCAGTACGGTGCCACCTCGGAACGGGGCATTTATCGCTCTATGGATGGCGGTGCTACTTGGGAACGAAACCTTTTTGTAAATAATCAAACAGGGGCTTCCGATTTATCCATGGATATGAAAAATCCGTCGATTCTCTATGCCGCTATGTGGCAACACCGCCGCTATCCATGGATCATGGAATCTGGCGGGAAGGATTCGGGGTTATATAAATCCACAGATGGTGGAAGCACTTGGAAAAAATTGAAGGAAGGTCTCCCAAAAGATTTTGGTAAAGCGGGTATATCCGTTTCCAGAGCAAATAATGAGCTCGTTTTTGCGGTTATCGAAGCGGAAGGCACCAAAGGTGGGGTATATAAATCTACCGATGCCGGCAAGAAATGGACACAGGTCAATAAAGACCGTATCAATATCGCACGTTCTTGGTATTATATGGAAATTTTTGCGGACACTCAAAACGAGAATATCGTTTATGTCTTGAATGCTCCAGTGACAAAATCCATTGATGGTGGAAAAAGTTTCAAAACCTTACCAACACCTCATGGTGACAATCACCATTTATGGATCGATCCTCATAACAATCAACGCATGATAAACTCCAACGATGGCGGGTCAAATGTTTCCAATAATGGAGGTTCAAGTTGGAGCACTCAAACCAATCAAAATACGGCACAGTTTTATCGTGTCATCACCGATAATTTAGTGCCTTATAATGTCTACGGAGGGCAGCAGGATAATTCTACGGTTGCCATTGCAAGTCGCACTAACGATGCAGGTATCGATTGGAAAGATTGGTATGCCGTGGCAGGGGGAGAAAGTGCTTTCTTAGCCTTTGACCCTGATAACCCAGAAATTATTTATGGAGGAACTTATCAAGGGAATCTTGATAAGTGGGATGCCAAATCCAGAGAATCAAAGCCTATCAAGGAATATCCTGAACTGGGATTGAGCATCGCCCCAAAGGACTCCAAATACCGATATAATTGGAATGCACCTGTCATTACATCCCCTCATGACCGAAAAACGATTTACCATACCGGAAACGTCGTTTTCAAATCTACCGATGAAGGTCAAAGTTGGGAAGTTGTGAGTCCGGATTTGACCAAAAACGAAATAGAAAAACAAGGACCTGGGGATGCACCGTCTACGAATGAGGCCGCTGGTGGTGAAAATTACAACACTTTAACGTATTTGGTAGAGTCAAAACACGAAAAAGGAGTGCTTTGGGCAGGTAGTGACGACGGCTTGCTTCATCTCACCAAAGATGGGGGTCAAAATTGGGCAAACGTAACGCCGCCGAACATTCCGGATGGAATAATTAACAGCATCGAAGTGTCTCCACATGATGCGGCAACTGCCTATGTAGTTGTCATGCGATATAAGTCAATGGACTTGAATTCGCATATTTTCAAAACAAATGATTACGGGCAAACCTGGAGCCGAATTGTCACCGGTATTACTGGTGAGCACACCTTTACTAGGGTCGTTCGTGAAGATCCAAAACAAAAAGGACTACTCTATGCGGGTACTGAGACGGGGTTATTCATTTCTTTGAACGACGGCCAAAACTGGCAGCCTTTTCAGTTGAATCTTCCTGTTGTTCCAATTAACGATTTGGTCTTTCAAGACAACGATTTAGTCGCGGCGACAGCCGGGCGCGCCTTTTGGATATTGGATGATGTAGCCGCAATCCAAAATATTAATTCTCCGAAAGAAACTGTTCAGGTTTTTAAACCAAAAGACACCTATTTGATTTTTGGTGGTAGTAGCGACAAGCCAAGACCTGGTTTGGGAGATAACCCTAAAAGCGGAGTCACTTTTGATTATTATTTGGCCAAAAATGCAGATAGTTTGGATTTAAAATTAGAGGTTTTACAAGGAGGGAAATTGCTTCGAACCTACTCCAATAAAAAACCGAAAAAATTCAAATCATGGCCAGGCGGCCCGTCAAAACCACAAGTACTTCCTTCGAAAAAAGGATACAACCGTTTCACATGGGATTTCCGAAGGGAAAATCTTCCGGCTATTGATAAAGTATTTGTATTTGGTGGAGATGCCGGTGCCAACGTCGGACCCGGAACATACACCTTAAAACTCACATTAGATGGTATGACCTCGGAAACTGATGTGAACGTTTTAGCAAATCCTAAGATTAATGCCAATCCTTCTGATTATGCCGCACAACAAGCCTTGTTGGAGGGTATTGAAAGTGCCCTTAAAAGCATTCATGAATCGGTCAATGCCATGCGCTCGGCCAAATCGCAATTGGAAGGCTATGCCAAACTCTTGAAAGATAAAGAAGAGGCAAAACAACTTTTAGAGCAAGGGGATTCTTTGGTCAAACGAATCGTGTCATGGGAAGAAAATCTGATTCAAGCCAAACAAAAAACCTTTCAAGATGTCATCAACTACAATAACAAATTAAACGCGCAAATGATTCACCTGAAAGGATACGTTGATGCCGCAGAACCCAAAGTCACCAAAGGCGCTAAACAACGCTGGGTTGATTTACAAAAAGACTGGCAAGTTTATGAAGTAGAAAGAAAAGCCATTATTGATGAAGAGATGAAAGCATATAATACGATGTATAAGGAACTGGGGCTTCCGGCTCTATTAATGCCCGATTGATTAAGTCATTACGAGAAGCAGAAAGAATACTGAAATTTGACAATATAGTGATGGCGCCGTGGCAATCTGTTCAACCCTTGAGATGGCCTCAACAGCTTGCTGCACTGCACTCGCAAAGAAGAATTCTATGACTAATTTTATAGCTGATCAATCCTTTAAAAACAAAAATTACACCCAGACCCGTCTCTCCAAAGGCGAATACGAAAATTGTATTTTCGAAGGATGCAATTTTGAAAATGGGTATGTAGACAACCAAAACTTCATGGAGTGCGAGTTTATCGATTGTAATCTCAGCAACGCTAATCTTGCCCACACAATTTAAAGAGGTGACCTTTTCACATTGCAAAATGGTAAGACTCAAATTTGAGGATCGCAAAGATTTTCTGTTAGATTTCAATTTTCGGAATTGTACTTTGAATCGTTCTTCGTTCTACGGGTTGACTCTTAAAAATCAATCCTTTCTAGACTGCAAACTTATCGAAGTTGATTTTACCGAGGCTGATTTAACCAATGTCAATTTTCAATATGGTCATCTTGATCGCGCTATCTTTTCGCATACCATTCTTCAAAAAGCAGACTTTACAAAAGCCATGAACTGTGCCATTGATCCTGAAATAAATCAATTAAAGAATGCTAGGTTTTCCCTAGAAGGACTTTCAGGCCTTTTGAGCAAATACCAAATTAAAATCGAATAGTGTCCTTTTTTCCTATTCGAACCACGTCTCTATTAAAAGTGACTTAGAAAACTGTTTAGACCTCATCCGTTTACAAACGGATATTTTGTATATTGTCAATCCTACAAACATATAACATGAAGCCATTTTTAGTTCTTTTTTTATTTGCAGTCCTAAGCTGCAAAGCTCAAAATACCATGTCCCTTAAAGAAGGTGAAAATTCACCCAAAGCCGCCTTGGAAGAAATTTCTTGGATGGAAGGCCACTGGAAAGGGGAAGCTTTTGGCGGAATCACGGAAGAAATATGGAGTCCGCCCCTAGGTGGTTCCATGATGTTTTCTTTCAAATTGGTTGTTGACGGTGTAGTGAATTTCTATGAATTAGGGCATATTAGACAGTTAAACGAAACCTTGGTTTTTGAGCTCAAGCACTTTGGTGGAGATTTAATAGGATGGGAAGAAAAGGAGGACGTACAGCGGTTCAATTTGATAAAAGTGGATGAAAATCGTCTGTATTTCGATGGTTTTACTTTTGAATATGTGAGTACTAACGAAATCAATATTTACGCACTAATTCACCAAGACGGTACGGCTGAAGAAGTAAAGTTCAACTATAAAAAACAATGAGCGAAAAGAAAAAATGTCTGGAATGTGGTAGGGAACTAATGGGTCGTATCGACAAAAAATACTGTTCTGATGGTTGTCGAAATGCGTATCATAATAAAGTGAACCCAGCAACCAAAAACCTAATCCGTAATATTAACAATCGTCTGCGAAAGAACTATAAGGTACTCGATAGCTTCGCTTTGAAAGATGGTAAGACAAGAACTACTAAAACAAGATTACTTGATAAAAACTTTGATTTTGATTTCATCACCAACCGTTATACCACAAAAAAAGGCACAACATACTATTTCGTGTATGATTTAGGGTACTTACCCCTAGACAATGATTATTATATGATTGTAAAAAGAGAGTAGTCCCCTACCAATTCTGACCACTTAGTTTTAGCGCCGCAACAACGATGTCCTTTCGGCTTATTTGACCAATTAGTAATCCATCTTGCATAACAGGCAATCTTCGTCTATTACCTTTGTGAAATACTCCGGCAGCATCAAAAATGCTCATATCATGAGGTATGGTATCCACATTTTTTGTCATGAACCGCTCCACACTCTTGTCAAGAATGGGTTGATTAAAGTAGCGGCTTTCGGATATTTGTTTCATACAATCGGCCTCTGAAATGATTCCGACCAAAAATCCATTGTCATCTAATACCGGACCACCCGATATGTTGTATTTGGTGAAAGTCTCCATAACCGCTAAAATCGATTGCTTAGGAGTAAAAGTCACCAACTTCTTGGTCATATAATCCGTAACCATTATAGGAGCCTTATATTCCTTCTTCGCATCTGTCTTAGCCCTACGGCCTTGAAAACTCTTGATTCCCATAGTATTACATTTTAGGTTGATTATTAAAGATACGGAAAATTTAAACGTGCCTGATCTTTTTTCGATGTAAGGTCATAGGGGGTATTGATTAATATGTGGTCTTCCCATGAATCAAAGAATTCGTCATCCGACCCATTTGACAGGCCTCGATATCGGTAATATGCGCCGAGAATTTCATACATTTAGACCTTAGAATCACCTTGCATGAAAAAATTCTCCTCCCTTCCTGCCATTATTCTGATATTGTTTTCAATTTACTGGAGCTTTGAGGGGTTGATGCCGAGTTACAAAGCGGATACGTCCATAGAAAATACAGTTTTTTCAACCGATCGGGCATTGGTGCATGTAAAGCAAATTTCACAAAAACCACATGGAGTTGGCTTCGAAGCCCATAAAGAAGTAAGGGGATATATTGTTTCTGAACTAGAAAAACTGGGCTTGAAAACCTCGCAGCAAGTAGGATATACGGCAGGTGACTGGGGAAATCTAAGCAAAGCAACCAATATCTTGGCCCGAATTAGAGGGTCAGGATCCGGAAAAGCATTGGTACTCTTATCGCATTATGATAGTCAGCCGCACTCCTCATTGGGAGCCAGCGATGCAGGTAGTGGTGTGGCCACCATTTTGGAGGGGCTGCGCGCTTTTTTAGCCGAAAACCCAAATCCGAAAAACGATATCATTATTCTGATATCAGATGCTGAGGAGTTGGGTCTTAACGGTGCCGACTTATTCGTGAAAAAACACCCTTGGAAAAAAGATGTGGGCCTTGTGTTGAATTTCGAAGCACGAGGTAGTGGTGGGCCAAGTTATATGCTCATAGAAACTAATCGAGGCAATTCGAAACTAATTGAAGAGTTTACCAAGGCCAATCCCGAATACCCCGTTGCGAATTCACTCGCCTATAGCATTTACAAAATGCTGCCTAACGATACCGATCTTACTGTTTTTAGAGAGGATGGCGATATCGAAGGTTTCAATTTTGCCTTTATCGATGACCACTATGATTACCATACGGCTCACGACACCTACGAGCGTCTAGATAAAAACACATTGATGCATCAGGGTACATACCTCATGCCCCTTCTGAAGCATTTCAGTAATACCGATTTAACCAATCTAAAAAGCCTGAACGATTACGTTTATTTCAATGTTCCGTTTTTCAAACTAGTTTCCTACCCTTTTGAGTGGATTTGGCCGATGTTCGGCTTGGCCGTTTTGCTTTTTATTGCATTTCTGGTATATGGTTTTCGAAAAAAAGAACTTGATTTTGTACCTGTTCTCGAAGGTTTCATTCCGATGATACTGTTACTGGCCATTAATGGTGTAATTGGGTATTTCAGTTGGTCTGTTCTAAAGTGGATGTACCCGCATTACAAAGACATTATGCACGGCTTTACTTATAATGGGCATACTTATATTGCGGCATTTGTACTCTTGTCATTGGGTATTTGTTTTTATAGTTATCGAAAGTTCAATAGAATAAAAACGGCTAACTTACTGGTGGCACCCATTTTCATATGGCTGATCATCTGCGCATTGGTGGCCTTTTACTTGCCAGGGGCCAGTTTTTTTATAGTCCCGGTATTTGCATTACTAGCCTCATTCTGGGTAATCTTAAATCAAGAAGCGCCATCTGCCTATTTGATGGTATTCTTGGCACTCCCGGCAATCTTTATTTTTGTACCCTTTCTGAAAATGTTTCCCGTTGGTCTCGGTCTTAAAATGATGGTAGCTTCGACCCTTTTGGCATCGCTGACCTTTCTTTTACTATTGCCCGTTTTTGGTTTTTTTAGAAGAAAAAGCACCATCGCTTACCTATGTTTCTTTGTCTTCTTCGGATGCATGGTCTCTGCGCATTTCAATTCAGGGTTTTCAGAGGAAAATGCAAAACCGACTAGTCTCTTGTATGTTTTGGATGATGACACCAAATCTGCAAAGTGGGCCACATATGAAAATTCACTTTCTAAATGGACCTCCCAATACTTAGGGGAAAACAAAGAAGTTCCTAAAAAACTAGGTAATATTACCATTAGCAGCAAGTATAGCTCCGGTTTTACCTATGTAAGTGAGGCTCCAAGAAAAGAAATTCCGGGAATGAAAATCGAAAAAACCCGAGATACCGTAATCGGTAATAGCCGCCATTTGGATATCTGCATTACCCCTCAACGTGATATCAATCGGCTTGAAATATTCACCAATGAAATTAATTTAGAAAAGGCCTCGGCCAATGCTGTGGAATTATCGGATTATTATTTGAAAAATCGAAGAGGGGGGAAACTTGTAACACATTACGTAAGCAATAATAGGTATACCGATCTAGAATTGGTTATTCCTAAAAATGAAGTATTAGAACTTACTATTTATGAAGCATCGAACGATCTTTTGACCAATTCGCAGTTTAGTATTCCAACACGACCAGAAGACAATATTCCCATGCCCTTCATTTTAAACGACGCCATTCTAGTGACCAAAACCATACGCTTTGAATAAAATAATCGGAGTCATGGGTTGTGGATGGTTGGGGCTTCCCTTAGCCAATTCCTTTGTTTCAGATGCTTATATCGTGCATGGCAGCACTACCTCTGAAGAAAAACTTGACCTGCTAAAAAAAGAAGGTATTGTTCCCTTCTTAATTTCCTTTCATGAGGATGTAATTAAGGGCGATATTTCTGGATTTTTACAAAATATTGATCTTTTGGTGGTCAACATTCCCCCGAAATTGAGAAGAGGAAACAGGGAGAACTATGTAAAAAAGATTGAATTATTACACAGGGAAATTAAAAAGAATGCTGTCAAAAAAATAATTTTCATTAGTAGCACATCAGTATATGGAAATCTTGAGGGGGAAGTAACCGAAGAAAGTATTCCTGATCCTATCACGGAGTCCGGCAAACAACTTTTGGCCGCTGAGCAACTATTTTCAGGAGACAAGAACCTTCAAACTACAATCGTTCGTTTCGGAGGTTTAATCGGCCCAAATCGACACCCTGTAACAATGCTTACCGGAAGGAAAGAATTATCGAATGGCGGTGCCCCCATCAATCTCATTCATCTAGACGATTGCATTCGAATAATCAGGGCTATTTTTCAAAATTCTTGGTGGAATGAGCTCATCAATGGGGTACATCCCAATCATCCTGCAAAGAAAAAATATTATACCAAAGAAGCAAAAAAAAGAAGCTTGCAAGCCCCTGATTACAAGGAAGATACTTCAAAAAAGAGCAAAATAATCGTGCCAAAAGTGCTCTTAACTGTTAAAAACCACAAGTTTATTACAACGCCATAATTGCTTTTCACCACTCCTTTTTAGGTGTACACAACAAAGTTTATTGAAAAATGTTAACAAAAGGTGCATTTCATCGATTTACAGCTAACTTTATTATATAATTTAAAACATTTTGCCATGGAATATTCTAAACTCAGAGGGCGCATTATTATGGAAATGGAAGATTTGATAGCCCAAAGTTGTCCGAAGCAAAAGGTTAATCAAAAGTTTGAGCCGCTGCATGTTGATCTCATTAAAAAGTATTACAACGCAGCAGAGGTTTCAATAGACTACCACCGTAGAAGGGTGGAAATGGATTTAGTGATGAACGATAAGGATTATGATCCTAAAACCGTTAATCTCTATATGCCTACTTTACATGTGAACCTTTGGTTCCGAGATCTTTGTGATTTTCTCAAGTCTTGCATTGATCGTGATACCAAAAGCCTCGCATTCTACGCCAGTCTAATACAATCTTTCAAAGGGAAAGACAAAAAGTTAATGACGGCTTAGTACACAAACAACTGAACCAATCCAACATAAAAGATGCTCAAGGGCATCTTTTTTTAGTATCAAATTCGTCCTTTTGCGCTTTAAGGGTTTCATTAACAGCTTACTTCAAATAAATTTTTTAGCTTAGCGCTCCAAAAATCAGTAAACAAATGAAAAAATTAGTTATTGTGCTACTATTGAGTATGGGGGTTTTCGCAACAGCGCAAACCACTACCGATCTTCAAAAGCACTATGAAGCATTTTACATGGAAATGAGACTTCAAGGTGATGTTAACGGTGTAATCAACGCACTTACGCATCTTAATGTAATTGCACCTGCACAAGAAAGAAGGGATACCCTTGCTTACATATATGCCAACAATAATCAGCATATGCAAGCATTAAATACGATAGGTATTGAAAAGAATGAGGGCGATTCTGACCTTTCAGTTCAGGTAAAAGCGATTTCGTTAAAGGCCCTGAATCAACCCAAGCGCGCTCTAGAACAATTTGAAGTACTTTTCAAAAGAACTCCCAATGCCTACCTGGCATACGAACTGGCCGATTTGAAAATTCAAACAGGAGATAATTCGGGAGCAACAGGAGATATCGAATATGGAATTGCCAATGCAAAAGATGATATGAAATATGCTTTTTACGAAAGGCAACAACCTTATGAGGTGCCTATAAAAGCAGCATTTTTACATTTGAAAGGCCTTATGAAATACAATATGGATAAAAACGATATCGACGGTGCGGTTGCACTTATCGATGAGGCGTTAAAATTAGATCCCAATTTCAATTTGGCCAGTCTGAGCAAACAGGCCCTTAGTTCTAGAAAGGAAGAGCCAGCTGCTGAGATAAAGAACTAGCACAGAACAACATCATCTTCAAGCGGGCCCATTGAGCCCGCTTTTTTGTTTCAAACCCATTATTATCTAATTTATGTAAATGTGCAACCAAAAAGTTGCACATTAAATTATAATGATCATATTTGCAACCATATAGTTGCGTATTAATTTTAAAACTTTAAAATGATGAAAGATGTAATTATCAAAGAACACGTTTTCAAACACCCCATTGATATGGTATGGAACGCCATTTCTAAAGATGAAGAAATCTCAAATTGGTTCATTAAAGCAGATTTCAAGGCTGAAGTGGGCTATTATTATTCCTTTAAAAGTGAGGGGGAAAACTGTACCGAAATTAACGGAGTGGTGAAGAAAGCTAATCCGTATACACTCATCTATACTTGGGTTGTTCAAAACACCAATATCGAAACCGTAGTGAAATGGGAATTGAAAGAAACAGCAGAAGGCACGGCGCTATACTTAGAGCATTCTGGCATATCAAATTATTCAGGAGATACCGCAGTGCAAATGTTTACTAGTTTTAATGGCGGATGGGATAATTGTGTTTCAGAGCTCACAAAATATCTAAGTAAAGAAGTGCATGCAGGATAAAATCACAAGAATACTGAAAGCTATAGCCGACCCTACCAGGCGTGAAATTTTCCACGCCCTGATTCTGGCGTCAACGGCATTGCCAATTACTCAGATCTCCAATCAATTTGATATTAGCCGTCAGGGAATTACCAAACATCTCAAAACTCTGGAGAAAGCAGGTTTAGTTCAAATTAGTAGTAAAGGACGTGAGCGTTTTTGTTATGCAGATCCGGTTCCTTTACAAGAAGTGAATAAGTGGCTCAAATTCTATGAGAAGTTTTGGGACGATGCCATTGGGAATCTGGATTCTTATTTGGGCCATAACACCTAATATCATGTAGAAGCCTGCAAAGAAGCATATTGGGTCAAATTATTTAGGGCACTCTCGGTATTTTTCTTTACTATCCTTTTTATGAATAGCGCTATCGCAAGTTTTTTTAAAGGCGATTTGGCCTCTATATACACCTCTAGCTTAAGTCTACATGAATCTTCTGAAAGAGGTTCGATGATGTAAAATTGGTATAGGGCATCGACTGGGGGCGGACTCATCGTCATTTCACCATAAACTAGTTTGCCTAGCTCAACGTCTTTGGTAACCGTCACAAAATTCAAATGTTTGCCATTAATCACGCAAACATGCTCTGTGCCCAATCTTGTCACTTCATTCTCATTATACTCGAATTTATCGACCCCTTTTACCCAATGATGGCGATATGTGTAATTGGTTATATACTCCATTAGGGTTGTTGCCGAAATTGAAAATACCTTTTCAATTACAATTTCAGGCGGATTATCAAAACTTAGCTTTTTCCCTTGTGAAAAAGTGCTAAGCATCAACTTTCTTTGATCTATTAAAGTAAAAATATACTCGACTTTTTGTCCATCATAACTATCTTGTCCCTCCTTAAATCGATAAAGCTTGCTCCAGTAATAGATGGGTAGTTCAATAAAACTCGCCAGTTCTTTACTGATCAATGCATAGTTTTCACTATCGATCGAGTTTTTAAGTAATCGATGTGCTTCAATAACACTTTTCCCAAAAGGCTTGCGATTACCTTGAACTTCTATAAACTGTAGATTACCACAATGTGCTACAATTTTCAATTGCAAATTTGGCGCAGAAGCACAAGCGTTACAGGGGCATATTCGATTCGCTTCCAATTGCTTCAAATGGCTGTAGAAAGCAGTAAACATCGTCTCAATTTGGGCCAACAATCTTTCTTGGGATGGCACTTCTGCTTCCTTATAAAAGAAGAGCGCGTCTCCCTCAACCTCGGCTAGTTTTAAATCTTGGGTATTGGCAGCAATCAAAACTTCCAATAATTCCGCTATTACATGTTGGCTGTGCTCGACCTCTGTAGATTGAACAAACTTGGTGAACCCGGAAATGTCGGGCAGAAACAGAAAAGACTTTCTCATATCAATCTTAGTCGCGTAAATTCGTCAATCAAAACTGTCAATCAAGAAATTTCATCAACAAATGAATCCTTCAGGCCTAGATACTATTCTTCTAGAAGCATTTCGATATCCAAAGTGTTATTCGTGATGATATCAAATTGATGACGCAATACATTGTACGCATCGATCATTTGCCTCACAGATTGTTGAGGATCTACCCTATACTCTAAATCACCTTTGGTCTTTAAAATGAATGTATGAAAGACCTTTTGTCTACTTTTGATTTGAGGCTTATCAAATGATTCAGGATATTCCGATTCAGCCATAAGTTGCTGTCTTTCGATGAGGTCTTCGACAATGAGGCTAAGATCTTCAGTATTCTCCACCGTATATAGACCGTCGAAAGTCTTATCCAAATCACCGTATGCCGACCATGCTTTTAAAATCGTATTCGCCTTTGTGTTAATCCTTGTCTTCCTTGGCCAATTTTCAGTCGAAATGTCAAATGTACTGGTATCTTCCGTAACTTTCGATTTATCTTGTTTACAGGAAATAAGTAACATGAAAACCAACCCATAAAACAAAATATCGCGCATAGGGCGAATGTACAAATTTTAATAAAAGCTATCTTTAACCTCGAATTCATTTAACTTCATTTTAATGCATAAAAACATTCTTATTATTGGCGCATGTGGTCAAATAGGTACGGAGCTTACTTTCACCCTTAGAGCGAACTACGGAAGTGAGGTTGTCATAGCCAGCGACATTAGAGAAGGCAATGAATCCTTGATGGCTTCAGGGCCGTTCGAACTTCTAGATGCAACGGATTATGACGCCTTGGAAGAAATTGTTGCCTACTGGGAAATAGATGAAGTTTACCTCATGGCGGCGATGCTCAGTGCCACGGCTGAAAAATTTCCCATGCGCGCCTGGAACTTGAATATGAATTCCCTTTTTAATGTTTTGAACTTGGCTAAGGAAAAGAAAATCTCAAAGATTTTTTGGCCTTCCAGTATAGCGGTATTCGGGCCGAATACACCGAGGGAAAACACTGCACAAAACACCATAATGGAACCTAGTACCGTATATGGAATTAGTAAACAATCCGGTGAACGCTGGTGTGAATATTATCATAACAAGTTTGACGTTGACATACGAAGTATTCGTTACCCTGGACTCATTAGTTGGAAAACCATGCCAGGCGGTGGCACAACGGATTATGCGGTTGAAATATATCATAAGGCTCTTTCGGATGGCGCTTACACCTGCTTTCTGAACGAGAGCACAAGCCTACCTATGATGTTTATGGATGATGCCATACGCGCCACCTTGGAATTAATGGAAAGTGATGCCGAAAAAATCAAAGTCCGGTCTGCCTATAATCTTTCTGCCATGAGTTTGACGCCTGCTGAAATAGCGGCGAGTATTCAAGAGCGTATTCCAAGTTTTGAAATGTCATATGCGCCGGATTTCCGACAAGCAATAGCCGATTCTTGGCCCAGTAGTATCGACGACTCAAGAGCTCAAAAGGATTGGAACTGGAAAGCGGAATTTGATTTGGAAAAAACCACAAAAGAGATGTTGGCTAACCTTAAGAGCTAATCAATCTTCATCGTTTTCATGCTCTGACATATCGGGATCTGGCACTGCTTCAGGGTCATCGTCCTTAAAATCCTCATAATCGGCCTCATCATAATTCTCCATGGTGTACTCTAACTTTTCACTGATTTTAACCAAATACTTGGTATCCTCGGTCAAAACCTCAACTGCCTCGACACGTTCTCCATTGGCATTGCGAAATGAGATAATATCGTCATCGTCGTAGCCATCAGGGTAGGTTTCAACGGTAAGCTTCAACACTTCGGGAGTCAATTTCTTAAAATCAACGATTACTTTTCGTAAATGTGCGTGTTTGTCCATAATTATATATTCAAAAGGTAAGCAAAAATTAAAGGCGCAACAATAGTGGCATCACTTTCTATAATAAATTTCGGTGTGTTGATATCCAATTTCCCCCAAGTAATTTTTTCATTGGGAACTGCGCCCGAATAGGATCCATAACTGGTGGTGCTATCGCTGATTTGACAGAAATAACTCCAAAATGGGGTATCGGTACGTTGCATATCTTGATACAACATGGGCACAACGCAAATCGGAAAATCACCGGCAATGCCTCCTCCTATTTGAAAGAATCCTACTCCCTTGGAAGAATTATCGGTATACCAATCGGCTAGAAAAGTCATGTACTCAATTCCCGATTTCATGGTGCTTGCCTGTAATTCGCCTTTCAGAACATAGGAGGCGAAAATATTGCCCATGGTGCTGTCTTCCCAACCAGGACAGACAATCGGTAGGTTTTTCTTTGCTGCAGCGTACATCCAGGAATCTTTCACATCGATTTCATAGTGCTCTTCCAGCACTCCCGAAAGTAATAACTTATACATATACTCATGTGGCAAATATCGTTCTCCTTTTGCTTCAGCATCATGCCAGATTTTCACGATGTGTTCTTGTATTCTTCGAAAGGCTTCCTCCTCGGGAATACAGGTATCGGTCACACGATTTAATCCTTTTTCGAGTAAATCCCATTCTTCTTGAGGTGTCAAATCACGATAATTCGGAATACGTTTGTAGTGGGAATGCGCCACTAAATTCATGATATCCTCTTCCAGATTAGCTCCAGTACAAGACACTATATGTACTTTGTCTTCACGAATCATTTCAGCAAAAATTTTACCTAATTCCGCCGTACTCATTGCTCCTGCCAAAGAAACCAACATTTTAGCCCCCTTATTCAGTTGGTCTTCATAGCCTTTTGCCGCGTCAACCAAGGCTGCTGCATTAAAGTGCAAATAGTACTTTTCAATAAAATCGGAAATACCTCCCTTAGTCTTCGTCATCTTCGAACTTTGAATTGGCCTTCATTCTATAATCCAGATCGTATGTGTTGTCATAATTTTCTTCGACGTCCTGCCCCATGAATTTATAACTCAACATTTTGTAATAGAGCTTTGCAGCCAAGAAATCGGAAGATTTATCAGTTTCATTAGGGCATAACTCCACGATATCGAAACCTACCACATTCTTCTCCTCAAAAACTTGCTTTAAAAATTGCAACGTTTCATACCAGAATAGTCCGCCCGGTTCCGGGGTTCCGGTCGATGGCATAATCGAAGGGTCTAAAGCGTCCAGATCAAATGTTATAAATACATTGTCTGTCAGAGCCTCCAAAACCTTGTCTATCCAATATTCATCGCTGACCATGTCATGGGCAAAAAAAGTTTTCTCCTCATCCATAAAGGTCTTTTCGATCGCATCGAGAGAACGTATACCAACTTGTACCAAATTTGTATGTTGGCTGGCTTCATGAACAGCACAAGCATGATTAAACTTAGAGCCATCATACGATTCACGTAAATCGGCATGGGCGTCAATGTGCAATACCGATAGGTTGTCAAAACATTCATTAAATGCGCGAATAGTCCCGATAGAAATTGTGTGTTCTCCGCCAAATAGGGTGACAAATTTATTGCGCTTGATATGTTCTTTTGTCAGCTTATGCACTTCATTGAGCATAGCCTCCGGAGAGCTATTTTCTTCAACGGCTTCGGTCAAATAAATTCCTTGTCTATAAACCTCGGAATTAGTTTCAATATCGTACAGTTCCATATTTTCTGAAGCGTCCAAAAAGGACTTCGGACCCTTATCAGCGCCTTTGCCCCAAGTGCTTGTTCCATCATAAGGAACAGGAATTAAAACTACCTTTGCGGTTTCCAATTGTGCGAATTCGTCAGCAATGCCTGCGTAATTCTTTGTTGTTTTCATTCTAATTTGAGCTGTTATGCCTTTAGGCTATTATGGTTTCTTGTTTCTGTTGAATTACTTCTTTTACCCATTCAATGGTTCGACCGAACCCCAATATTTTCATTAAATCCTCTGCTTTTTGTTGTGGATTGAAAAGGCTGGTCACGATATTTCCTTCTGCATCCTTATCAATTAAAATATGCTTCGGTTGAGGAATCAGACAATGTTGTAAGCCACCATATCCACCAAGGGTTTCTTGATAGGCACCTGTATTGAAAAAACCGATATAGAGTGGTTTTTGACGGTTGTACTTTGGCAAATATATAGCGTTCCTATTCTGTTCGCTGTTGTAATAATCATCGCTGTCACAGCTGAGTCCGCCCAATAGAACGCGCTCATATTCATCATTCCATCGATTGATGGGCAACATAATAAAACGCTTGTTTATGGCCCAGGTATCGGGTAGGGTAGTGATGAAAGACGAATCGATCATATTCCATTTCTCACGGTCATTTTGTTGTTTTTGATAAAGAATCTCATAAATGGCACCACCGCTCTCCCCTACCGTAAAGCTTCCGAATTCCGTGAAAATGTGAGGAACGGACACATCCGCTTCCGCACAGGTAATCCTAATTTGATTGATGATTTCGTCAACCATATATTGGTAATCGTAATCAAAGGCTAGAGAATTCTTGATAGGAAAACCACCACCGATATTCAGACTATCCAATGACGGACATATCTTTTTTAATTTCACGTACACCTTGAGGCACTTGGCCAGTTCGTTCCAATAGTAAGCGTTATCGCGAATGCCTGTATTAATGAAAAAGTGAAGCATTTTAAGTTCGACTTTATCATTACTCTTGATTTGATTTTCGTAGAACGTAACGATATTCTTATACCCGATACCCAATCTTGAGGTATAAAACTCAAACTTGGGTTCTTCTTCGGAAGCGATACGAATACCCACTTGAAAATCATCTTTAATTACCTCGCAAAGCAAATCGATTTCTTCGTAATTATCAATTATTGGAATACAATTGCGATGGCCCTCATTAATAAGTCGACCTATATTTTCAACGTATTGCGAACGTTTGAATCCGTTGCAAATAACATAGGTATCATTCTTGATTTTGCCTACAGTCTTTAGTTGTTCCACAATATCGATATCAAAGGCCGAAGAAGTCTCTATGTGAATATCGTTTTTTAGCGCTTCCTGCAAAACATGCTGAAAGTGAGAGCTTTTTGTACAGTAGCAATATTTGTAGTTAGCGCTGTACTGATACTTTTCCATTGCATTGGCAAACCACGTTTTTGCCTTATTGATATTATCTGAAATTTTCGGTAAATAAGAGAATTTCAACGGACTACCATATTCGGCCACCAAATTATTCAATTCAATACCGTGAAAGCACAGATGTTCACCGTCCAAGGCGAATTCTTCCTGAGGAAAATCATAGGTTTGATCAATGAGGTCAATATATTTTGTGTTCATTAGGGATTCTTATAAGAGATTAAAAAATCGACAAAAGTATTATCATGTGCGTTTGGCTCGGATTTAAAAATCGAAACGAAAACCTATCTCAGATAATTATCTGCTTTTGGGTAGTAGGAATGAAAAAGTAGTCATGCTGGCTGCCGACTATTTCAGAGGTATCAGAAGTTAGCTTTAAAATTCGGTCTCCCATCTGATGGGTTGTTATGAGGTTCGACTTCTTAATTCCCCATAACCCGAACATAAAAACATGGGTCATAATGTTCAGCTAGTGCTAAAAAAGAGCAATTCGTTTTATTTCGATTCGCTATAACAAATGAAAAACAAATTTTTGAGAAAACAGTACTTTTGAAAAAAAATAATCAGCTTCAAAAAACTATATTCAAAACCCTGGTTATAAAAGGTTTATTTTTATTTTAGAAATCTAAAAATGTATTCATGACTTCAATAAAGAGTTCAATTATCGTCCCGTTTATTCTTTTTTGCTTCTTTTTCATCTCCTTGGAAGCACAAATCAACCCCGGAATCTACATTTCCGACCTTGAAAACGTCCGTCATGAACTGAAAATGACCGATGACTATATGATTCATACCATTTATGAAAAAGATCCGGCTCGCTTTATAAAAACAGAGGGGGGCTTTTATAAAGTCGAGGCATCCGAAATACGTGTACAATTGGAATTCAATTCTAACTATGAAGCCGATTCAGTCTCCACCTTAAGCATACCATTTGCGATAAAGGGATCTCAGCTTATACTTGGTACCAGCCCAAGGTTGGAATTCAACCATTCGCAGTCTATCGAACAAGATTTAGATGGCCAATGGCTATTCGCAACACGCGGGCCAGATACGGGCCAAGAACGAAGAGGCGAGAAGAACACACGAAAGACCTTAAAATTTTTAATGAATGGCCGCTTTCAATGGATTGCATACAATACCGAGGGTATGTTATTCAGGGGAACAGGAGGGGGAAGTTATTCTTCTAAAGATGGCAACTATACGGAGAATATCGAATATTTTTCTAGGGATAATGCTCGTGTCGGCGCTAGTTTGGAGTTTAATTATGAAATCAAAGGTGATGACTGGCATCACACCGGAAATAATAGCAAAGGCGAACCCATGTACGAGATTTGGGCTAGGCGAATATAATTTTTGACACTAGGCAATCAAACTATAAATAGAAAAGTGCTATCGGTTGTTATTATGCTTATATTTAATGGGCTCTATAACTGATTTTGACTGTGTACCATTGCCAAAGATATTTTTGCATTTCAATTGCTTTTGCTTTACTGTTTCTCTCTTCCTGCATCGAAGACAAAAACTTCGCCGAACCGCTTCCTGAAAACGTAAACTTCAATTTTCATGTGCGGCCCATTTTGGTGCAAAATTGTTATTTATGCCATGGCCCCGATCCGAGCGGCAGAAAAGCGGATTTACGGCTAGATACTTTTGAAGGCGCGACAGCAGTTTTGAAAGAAGGAGGTCATGCCATTGTACCCGGAAAACCCTCGAAGAGCCAACTAGTTTATCGTATTTTCCACGAAGAGGAAGACCAAGTCATGCCTCCTCCTGAATCCAATTACAAATTGACTGCACGCGAAAAGGCGCTCCTGGAAAAATGGATAGATCAGGGTGCCGAATGGAAAGAACATTGGGCGTTTATACCACCGAACACATCCATACCAACGTCAAACAATAATGCGATTGATTCATTACTAGATGTTCGGCTTCTACAAAAACAACTTATAAAATCACCTGAAGCAGACAAATATTCATTGATTCGACGGGTATCATATGTGTTGACCGGGCTACCACCCTCCCCTTCGGATATTGAATATTTTATTGTCGACGATTCTCCCAGAGCTTATGAAAAAATGGTAGATGCTTATTTGAATTCTCCTGCTTTCGGAGAACGATGGGCGCGACATTGGATGGACTTGGTACGATATGCGGAAACCAAAGGACATGAATTCGATTATTCGATCGTTGGCATCTGGCGGTACCGTGATTACCTGATCCGGGCATTCAATGAAGATGTGCCGTACAACCAATTAGTGAAAGAACATTTGGCGGGGGATTTATTGGATTCGGTTCGGTTCGATTCCGAAACAAAAATAGCCGAATCACCTATTGGTACCGCATTTTTTGCCATGGCAGAAGGCACCCATAGTCCGGTTGATATTAAAAAAGATGAAGCGGACCGTATCGATAACATGATCGATGTGACTTCAAAGACCTTTCAAGGCCTCACTGTTTCCTGTGCACGCTGTCACGACCACAAATTCGACCCTATATTGACCGCTGACTATTATTCTATGTACGGATTGATGGAAAGTACTCGGTTCACACCAATTGCAGCGGAACAATCCATTGAAACAGAAAAATCAGTAAAAGAAATTGAAGATGTAAAGGCATACATGCTTAAATTGATTTCCGATAAATGGGATGAAAAAGAAATTGTGCAAAACGACCTTATACCCAAAGAAGAGGTAGCTGCCGATACTACCTATCAAATTATTGGAGACTTTCGAAATGCTGATTTAGACGGATGGAAAAGCAACGGTACGGCCTTTGGTCGGCGCACTACTTTGGGCGACCCGATCATCGAAAAGTCTTCGGGAAAATTGCTACGACTGGATGAAGGTCGAGCCTCGAGCAAACTTTTCGGAAAAAGGATTTTCGGATCGCTCCAGTCCCAAAACTTTATTTTGGATAAGGACTTTATTGGTATCAGGGCGAGAGGAGAAAAAAGTACCATCCGACTGGTAATCGATAATTTCCAATTGATTCAAAACCCGATTTATGGGGAGTTGGAGATTCCCGTAAACAATGGGCAATGGCAAAATCACGTAATTGATGTAACTCCTTGGAAAGGCCATAAAGCCTATATCGAAATTCTTCCCGGAGGATACCAAAGCCATAAATATCAACTTCCAGAAGATGCTTACGTAGAGGCACAATACGCCATCACTTATAATTCGCCTTGGCCTACCGAAGTCAAAGCACAAAATGAATCAGCCCCAAAGCAGGATTGGGCCAGGTTGAAACGATCTGCCAGCCAAATCCAAGAAATAAATAATAGCCTACAAACTGGTAAATTACCAACTTCGTTTCCCGAACTAAAATCCACATTGGATAGCACAGAACAACTCGCCAAAAAGTTGACCAATAGTTCTTTTTACTATGGGATTACCGATGGATTCGGAATTGACAGTCCTATATTCAATAGAGGAAATCATCAAGAGCTTTCGGAAGAAAAAGTGTCGAGAAGTTTTTTGTCGGCCTTACCCCAAGGCGGCGTGCCCTTTGAGACCAATGGAAGTGGTCGAATGGAATTTGCCAATGCCCTATTGGCTTCCGAAAATCCATTGACCTCACGCGTAATGGTCAATCGAATTTGGCATCATCTTTTTGGGCGGGGCATCGTTGAAACTGTGGATAATTTCGGATTGCAAGGTAAACTTCCCTCCCATCCAAAGCTATTGGATTATCTCGCCATAAAATTTCAAAAAGAAGATTGGTCAATCAAAAATTTGGTGCGTTCGATTGTCATGACCGATGCGTTCAAAAGAAGCACCCTAAGAACGGAAGAACTCATAGAGGCCGATCCAACGACTATTTATTTGGCTTCTTTTCCCGTCAGGAGATTGGAAGCCGAGGCCATTCGTGATGGTATTTTAGTTGCTTCGGAAAGCTTAAACGATAGTTTATACGGCCCTCCCGTCGCCACTTATCTAACCCATTTCATGCAAGGTAGAGGTCGCCCAGCGGTATCGGGGCCACTCGATGGTAATGGTCGTAGAAGCATTTATTTGGAAGTGCGCCGTAACTTTCTGGAACCGATGATGACTACTTTTGACAGGCCCATTCCGTTTAGCACCTTCGGCAAACGCGATGTGACCAATGTACCCGCCCAATCATTAATTATAATGAACGATCCTTTCGTAGCGAGACAAGCCGAGATCATGGCAAAAAAAGTATTAGACGATAGAGAATTATCCTTTGATGAACGAATTTCATGGATTTACATACGTACTTTTTCACGTCCACCAACGGTAGAAGAATTGTCCAAGGCGAAAGAATTCATTGCAATGCTACAGAAGATGGAAACTTCTTCGGATACCGAAACCGATAAAGAATTAGAACTTTGGAAACAATATTGCCATAGTATTTTTAACTTAAAGGAATTTATATATCTGATCTGACAGCATATGAGTAAGTACCACAACTTTATGCAGCGACCCTTGTCGCGACGGGAAATGCTCGGCATCTGCCAAGGTGGTTTCGGGGCACTCGCTTTTACAGGTCTTTTTGGGGCACTTCCATTCGGCTGCAAACGGCCAAAAAATCTTGCTGCAAGCAATGAGCTATATCTAGGCCCACACTACTTGCCAAAAGCGAAAAATGTGATTTTTCTGTATATGGATGGCGGGGTATCTCAGGTCGATTCCTTTGATCCAAAACCTCGGCTTACAGCAGAAAATGGGGAAGATCCCAGAAAAAAATTCAAGGTTGATGCCACCCAATTCGATAACGTTGGGAAGATTTTAAAGAGTCCATGGGAGTTCAAACAGTATGGGGAATGCGGAATGCCGGTAAGTGAATTATTCCCTCATATTGCAACTTGTGCCGATGATATTGCATTGATACGTTCGCTTACCTCCAAATTTCCTGAGCACACTAATGCCAACTATTTTCTACATACCGGAAGTGGCATTCAAGGACGGCCTAGTATGGGGTCTTGGATGACCTATGGCCTAGGGAGTGAAAATAAAAATATACCCGGCTACGTGGTCTTGGACGGAGGGTTGATTCCCCCTGGAGGACTCGATAATTTCAAAAATGGATTTCTACCGGCCTCATATCAAGCATCCATCTTAAAAGCTGGTGTAGAACCCGTCGCCAATATTACTCCAAGAGAAGGAATTCCTAAGCTACAGGAAGAAAAATTACGTTTCATTGAAGAAATGGACCAGAGTCTGATGGGAAAAATGGGAGAAGTCGATGCTGTGGAATCAGCCATATCAAATTATGAACTGGCCTATAAGATGCAATCTTCGATTCCCGAATTAACCGAATTCTCCGAAGAGACCAAAGCAACAAAAAAGCTCTATGGCTTTGATTCCGATGATCCACACACTCGAGGTTACGCTGCTCAGTGCTTATTGGCAAGACGTTTGGTCGAGCGTGGAGTTCGTTTTATAGAATTGACTTGCCCGAAAGTCGAAGCGGATCGATGGGATCAGCATAACAATTTAAAGGATGGTCATGAAAGAAATGCCCATGCCGTGGACCAACCCATTGCCGGATTACTGAAAGATTTAAAATCACGTGGGATGTTGGAAGAAACTTTGGTGGTCTGGACTGGCGAATTTGGGAGAACTCCCTTTGCCCAAGGTGCCGATGGGCGAGATCATAACCCGTCGGCTTGCAGTATGTGGATGGCAGGAGCCGGCATAAAAGGAGGAACCATTTTCGGTCGTACCGATGATTACGGTTATCGCGTCATCGAAAACGAAGTGACCATTCACGACCTTCACGCGACCATTATGCACCTCTTGGGAATTAACCATGAGCTTTTGACCTTCAGGTTCGGAGGTCGTGATATCAGATTGACCGATGTACATGGCCATATTGTAAAAGACATTTTGGCTTGAAAAAGTACGAAGTTGGAGGTAATAGGTACGAAGTATATGGCTCATACAAAATCAGAAAGTAGCTTATGCATTTTTAAGGTTAATTATTTGACCTTGAAGTCATGGCGAACTTTACATACCCCTGTAATTATAGGCTTTTCGCCCCTTGTGGTTAAATAAAGTAAAATTGGAGAAAATGAATAAAATAGTAAGACATATAATAGCCCTTTGTCTCTTATGCCCTCTATTGGGTGTAAGTCAGAACACTTCGGAAATCAAGCATTCCTTTTTCATTGCCGGACCACAATTCACGGGAATCATCGGTGAATCCGGAGAAGAAATTTGGGATTCAGGAAAACCTGGAGCGCGCGACGGATATGTCTTAGACAATGGAAATGTTCTCATTTGTTGGGCAGATGAAGTACAGGAATTTGACACGAATAAAAATATAGCTTTTCAATATACACGAACGGAAAATTCCATGGAATTGGGCACCGCTGTTCGTCTTCCTAACGGCAATACCATGATTACCGAATCGGGAACCAAGCCTAGAATCATAGAGGTGGAAAAGGAGGGCACGGTTATTAAAAGCATACCACTAGAACCTGAAACCGACAATGTACATATGCAAACCCGTATGGCGCGTAAGCTTGAAAACGGCAATTATTTGGTTCCCCACTTGTTGGCATTTGCCGTAAAGGAATATACCCAAGAAGGGGAAATCGTGAATACGTTCAGTACGGATTTTGAAGATTTCGGTGGGCGCGACGCAAAAACATGGCCCTTTACTGCCATACGCCTGAGCAACGAAAATACCTTAGTAACCTTAACAAATGGAAATCGGGTTGTCGAATTGAATGCCGAAGGGAACATCGTTTGGATGATTGAAAATTCCGATTTTGAGGGAGACCCTTTGGCCGACCCATGTGGCGCCCAAAGACTTCAGAATGGAAATACTGTTGTTGCCAGTTATGGCGCGAAAGAGGGAATCAGGCTTTTTGAAGTTGATCGAGATAAAAAAATGGTCTGGAGTTATTCCGGTTACAATGTGCACCATTTTCAGATATTGACCACCAACGGCAAACCGTTAAAAGGGACTCCTCTTAAATAATCTAAATGGAGCTGACCCTAATTCTTACCACCAACTTCCTCGAAGAACCCTCCGACTTCATGATTTTTTTGGGTAGGTTTCATCCTCTAGTGGTTCATCTTCCAATCGGGTTTTTAATTATGGCCGTTTTCGCTCAATTCGCAACGAGTCAACCTAAGTTCCATCCGCTAAAACCATTTCTAAAATATTTTTGGGGACTGGGAGCGTTTAGCGCTGCATTGGCGGTTTTATTTGGTTATTTATTATCCCTTTCGGGAGATTATGATGAAGACATTTTGTTCTGGCACAAATGGAGTGGAGTAGCTGTTTTGGCATGCTCAATAGCTTGCTATTTTATTTCAAAAAAGCAACAAGAAAATTCAACTATTCCGAAATGGGCTTTGATACTACTTACAACGGGCACCATAATCTATACGGGGCACTTAGGAGGAAACCTAACACACGGCCAAACCTATATATTAGAGTACGCACCTAACCCTTTGAGAAGTATGGCCGGGCTTCCATCAAAAATCGAACCTAGACAAAAAGTGACGGTCTTAGACTCTGCCGACGTTTATCTCGATTTGATTTCCCCAATGATGAACCGTAAATGCACTAGTTGCCACAATCGAGGAAAAAAGAAGGGTGACTTACTGCTGACTACCTATGCAAATTTGATGAAAGGAGGCGAAAATGGGGAAGTGGTTATCGCCGGGGACGTGGAGGCAAGTGAACTTTTTAGGCGTATCACATTACCTGGGGAACATGATGATTTTATGCCTTCCGAAGGAAAAAGACCCCTATCCGATCAAGAAGTGGCTATTATCGAATGGTGGATTTCATCAGGGGCACCACCTGAAGGTTTCGTGCCAGAATTTGATACAGAGAAAAAAATAACCGCGACAGTCACTAATTATTTGGGTCTCGACAAGAACAATTTTATCAACATTGATGTTCCCCCGGCAGATGAGTCTGTTATTGATTCGTTAAGTGATAAAGGTTTTATCATCAATCGATTGATGAAAGACAACTATTTTTTGGAAGCCAATTTCAGTTTGAGTGAAAGAGCACTATCGACCCCAGACCTTGATTTGCTCCTCCAAATAAAAGAACAGTTAATTTGGCTGGATTTAAGCAATTCCGGAATACAAGAAGAACATCTCGAAAAAATCGGACAACTTGAAAACCTTATTAAACTTGACCTGAGTGGGAATGAAATCTCAGATAGTGGAATAACAAATCTCTCAAAACTGACGAATCTCGAATCCCTTAATTTGTATAACACCCAAGTTTCGGATGGTTTATTGGCCTTGGTTACAAGACTTGGCAAACTAAAGACCCTCTTCCTTTGGAAAACAAAGGTCAGTGACTCCCTTGCAGTGCATCTACAAAAAGAAAACAAACACTTAAAAGTAATGCATGTGCGAGAGCCAATTATTGAAGTGAACTAACCTATTTTTCATTTAGTGGAATTAATTATAAATCTATCACATCACCACTCTTATTGCGAAAATATAAGGGCCTCTCACAAGACGCCCTTATCACAGAAACCATGATTGGAGGATTGGCAATCCTTAATATGGGATTCTTCAAGTCAACTTTCCTATCAATAAATTATACATTGTCTAGCAATGATCTTTCAATCCGGGATATTAAATTTAGCTTTTACTAACTCGTAATCAAGTAAATATTCCTCAGAATTTTTACCCGAAGACTGTAATTCCCCAGGAATAACAACAAAGCGAAACTGATTGTCGCAAAGGGTAATTATCTGATTGTCAGGAGGTGTTCTAGTTCCTTTATGAAGAACGAACAATCTAAGAAATCCCGGATCAAACGAAAAGAAGAGATAATCCCATTGACCAGTATCAAAATACATATCATATGGTAGCGCCGTAACTTCGTCGGGCATCCATGAAGCTTCACAAAACCTGGCATATACCATTATGATTCCTCCGTCTACAACAGCTTGATCAATTTCACTAGTTGTTATGTCATAAAATCTCCCGGGTTTATCCGGTGTTAGAAATGGAAAAGTACCTTCTGGAATTTCTGTCCAATCTGTAGTGGTAACCGTAATCCAGTCACTGTAGATAACATTTGCCGTTCCAGGCTCTCCTTGTGGGCCTTGATCACCTTGATCACCTTGTGGGCCTTGGTCACCTTGTGGGCCTTGATCACCTTGAGCACCTTGAGGACCAGTTTGGCCTGGGGAACCCGCCGCACCTTGGGCACCCATACTTCCGTCAATGCCATCTTCCGCAGAACAGGCAAAAAATAAAAGGACAAGCGACACTAGTCCAAACGATAACATCATTTTACTTTTTTTCATAATCTTAAGGGATTTCAATAAAGTTAACAATTAAATATGTCCTTGAAAAATAGATAATTAAATACTAGCCATAATATAATGGTGATAAACAGACTATTATTAAAACCACCTATAGTCCCTAAAAAATATGAGGGGAAAGTTAGTTCAACAGTGGAGGGATTATTCTAACCTGGCTTAAAGATAAGTAATTTAATTTGCAGAAGTACAAAATTTGATGGACGTCTATTCAGTCGACATTGTCATTAAGATTGGAATGGCCTTCACACCATGAAAAATGTATCTGCCTTATTTTTCTTTGTAATGCCGCAAGGTAACCTCACAAGCCCTCCTTCGTCTGCACTTAGGACATGCTTCGCGTCGGGCAAACCCGGATCTTGTAGCCTCACCAGGAATCGAACCTGGATCTAAAGTTTAGGAAACTTCTATTC